>JAIRNU010000070.1 GCA_031257945.1 Holosporales bacterium | reverse complement strand
CTTAATGAGATGGTTTGCCCCACATTTCGGACAGTTAGTCATGTTTCAACAAATTAGGCCCTCTGCATCGCATTATAGCAAAATTTTATTTTTCGCCAACTTTTAAATTAGCAGTCTCGAAGGTGTAGTTATGCATTCGGATTTATATCCGTTTTTGAGGTATAGGTTTAATGAAGATAATATTACCGGAATAGAGCTAAATGTTGATAGTGATTGTCTGGATAAAGCGACATACTTAACGAATGGTAATTTTGCACATATTGCAATAGCCATGGAAAAACTCCCATATCCAATACCAAAACCATGGCTGAATAACCTCCGTTCTTTTACTGCGCCTAAATTGAAACATATTCGGGTGGGTGCTTTTAGTGGGACATATGATGATCACTATAAGATGCAATTATTTAAGCTATCCGCTGTTGAAAGTATTGGGGCTTCAGCTTTTTCTTTTGATTCCATATCGTTGTTAGAGTTATCTAATGCACTCAAGTTCATTGATACGGCCTATATCTGGGAGATACAATCAGTCGCTGTTCCGCACTTTACACACTTTCTATGCGGAAACTGTTTTGGTCACCTTTACCAATTATCCGCGTCAGATTTATTTAGGGTCAGTGATTCCCCCGTTCTGTCAATAATACTTCTGAATATAACCTGTCACAGTAGAATCAATAACATCCGTAAATTATTGGATACAATAGACATCTCAATTTACCAACATAGTTTTAAGAACATCAATATAAAGATTAGTGATTCAATAAAACATATAGTAGACGTTGCTTATATCAATGAAATCTTAGCAATGGATAGTACTTTGGCTTTATTAGATAGTATGGTTAGTAATGAGGGCTACGGATTCCTTGATATCAGCAATACCACAATACCAGAAAATAATTTACGGTCTATCACAGTTGGAAGCTTGCCGTGGGTCCTTTCCCTCCCCCGTATTACAACAGTTAATGCGTCATTTAACCCACTTTTCCGCAAACTTCACGGCGTCATTTTATTTGACGCCGAATCGGTAACAAACAGAGCTTTCACGGATTGTTCGCACTTTACAACACTTGGCTTCAGAGATACTACCACTTTTTCTGGAACTCCCCTTACTGAATTAACTCCATCAATATTCGAACTTACGGTAACCCAGCCCAAAAACATATCCAGTTTTCTAAGCGCATTAGAACGGGCGGGGTTGGCTCTTTCCTCAGTCGAGAAATTTATCATTAAATTCCCGAATTCGCTGGCTCAAAGCACGAATTTAGGCTCTTATGTCGCTAGTTTACTAGCAGATTGGCCATCTAGCTTCTCTGGGAATACTGCAGTTTCAAGTACTGACAACATCCTTTACTTCGATTTATCAAATTCTTGTATTTCCGATATATCCGAGTTCCCAATCAATAAACTATCACGCGAGTATTCTTGCATATTTACTCTACCTAACGGATTGTGTAATTTCATGCAATCAAATAATGAAACAACGCTGAATACAGGTACTATTGCTGAAAAAGACCTAATAAAAACAGCAATTTTGTCTGAAAACCTGTTAGCAATTCCAGACCGGGCTTTTGCCGGAGCACAACTTACCTCTGTAACAATCCCTGATTCTGTGACGACAATTGGAGAGGGGGCTTTTTACAAGACACAACTTACCTCCGTAACAATCCCTAATTCTGTAACGACAATTGGACAAGATGCTTTTAACAACTGCGAACAACTTACCTCTGTAACAACCACTGATTCCGTGACAATACCTAATTCTGTAACGACAATTGGAGACGGTGCTTTTTCCTACTGCAAACAACTTACCTCTGTAACAATCCCTGATCCTGTGACGACAATTGGGAACGCTGCTTTTTACGGCTGCACACAACTTACCTCTGTAACAATCCCTGATTCTGTGACGACAATTGGACGCTCTGCTTTTTACGGCTGCACACAACTTACCTCCGTAACAATCCCTAATTCTGTCACTACAATTGGAGAGAGGGCTTTTTCCAGCTGCCCACAACTTACCTCCGTTACAATCTCTAATTCTGTAACGACAATTGGGTGGTATGCTTTTGAGCGTTGCACACAACTTACCTCCATTACAATCCCTAATTCTGTGACGACAATTGCAGATGGGGCTTTTTACCACTGCACACAACTTACCTCCGTTACAATCCCGGATTCTGTAACGACAATTGGAAGCTGGGCTTTTTCCTACTGTTCACAACTTACCTCAGTCACAATCCCTGATTCCGTAACGACAATTGGAATTTGTACTTTTTTCAATTGCCCGATTCAATCGATAAAGATAAATTGCTCACAACTAGATAACAGGATCATCGCTGCACTTAGTAACGTGCTACCCGGATTTACGAACTGGCAAGAAGTGACCACTCTATCTGCCCTCAACACTCTACAAGTCGTTCTATCACCGTCTCTTCTTGAAAGTTTTGGAACTGATGCAGGCCTCAAAGAATACGTCTCAGGAATCCTGCGCATTGACAGTCCTACGGATAACGCCATCATCAGCGCTATTGCCGGCAAACAGGAAAAGCTCTTCGAGCTTGATCTTTCGAATACTGACTTGGTGCAAGCTGATATTGACGGTATGGCGAAAACGCTGCCGTGGCGGGTAATTTTTAAAAATGGACAAGTAGACTACGCAACGCAACGATGACGGCGCCATCATTATTGTCGCTTCGCGTAATCTAACAAATCATAATCTAGGGCCCGCAAACGGGCCCTTATTTAATCTGGAGCTCGACTCCTGTACCACGCGGGAACATTCCTTTTCGAACTCGATAATTTTACTAAATACTTCATGGTAAGCCTCCTCTAAACTAAAAAAACCTAACTAAAACTCAAAACATTGAACCGGTTCAACAAAATAAAAAAAAAGCCAAAACAAAAAACACTCTACGAAGACATTGTTGCAACTTTGCTCGTATGTTAATTATATGGGCAATTCGCCGGCGAAATAAACATCAAAAGATAGCCCGTAAATTGTGCTTATTTTCTTGCTATTTGCTGCGACTTGTGAGTGTACTACACTTTTTGTGCTGCCAGCGTAGGTTTTCGTGGCGTCGGTACTCTCAGCGTTATTATAGCAATACTTCGCCTATATTTACTTCCCCAAATATTGAATACATAATTAACTGAAGGATGTTTAACTCCTCAGCAACACTTCCTTCCAAGGTATATATACTCTCGCCCCAAATATTTATTTTCATTTTTAATACATTATTAACTGAAAATAGGTTGACTTCTTAACCTTTTTTGTGGCACTATAAGAATATAGATCACGACAGCTATGGCCCGGCCCCAGGGGTGGGCGGGGGCTTGGGATGGCTCCCCCATTTAAAGGATATTACAAAAAGGTTAAGGAATAGTTAATACTTTGCGAATACTTGAACTCCTAGGAAATCCAGGGGATACAGCTGTCACCCGCTCAGAACCCCAAGGAACTCAGGGAATACAGGCGCCGCAGTATCAAAACTCCCCAGAATCCAAGGCGTACAGCCAGCGCTACCTCAAAACCCCCGGAACCTCTGGAACTCCACCTCTGCCCATGTCGCCACCCAAAAATCCAGTGGATACTTTACTTTCAATAGCCATACGCCCAGAAAACTCCGGAGATACTCCGTTGCCTACCAGCCCTCGAAACTACGGAGACGCAGGAGGCCACACCATCGCTCCCCGCCAAACCCAAGCATCATAGAGGGGGGGCGGGCGCTTCCAACCAGATGCAAGAACTGCCCTCACGCTTGTTTCAAGTGCTTGTTCCTACCCGCGCATTCCAAGAGATAGCGGGATGTGTAGGGTGCTGAGTCGGGTGCTAATATTGCTTGACGCAAGGACCAGTTCTGTGCGATAAATAAGCTAGAATGGAGATTTGTTTCAATGCGTAGAACAACTATGAAGAAGAATTTTGTTAGGTCACCTGCTTGGCTATTGATTTCGCAGATGTTATTCACGGCAGTAGGTCCTATTGCCGCCGGCTCCAGCGACCTCCAACGCACGTACCTCCAAGAGGCAGCCCAATACTCTAGTGAACGAAGGAGACTTGAAGGCATGACGGCGGAGGTGGAGAGGTGCGTAGCGTTGCTCGCGCAACCTGATACTCAAGGGTTAAACGCACGACTCAACTCGCTTCTCGATGATGTACAGTGGCTAGAGCAATTGCTGGGATTACCGAGCTCCAGACCACAGTTTGTTGACGTATCGTTATCGCGCCGTGAAGACGTCATGCTACCAGTAGTCCCGGAAAAAATATACCCTTTGGAGAAAGTTGATATGGACGCGCATCGTGTTGATAATATAGTGGGCGAACTTAAGATCTTACGTGCTGCGCTAACAGCAGTACAACGATACCGTGACGAGATCGCCGCAATAATACCGTCTTTGCAAGAAAAAGTGCGCGTCGCAAGAGGATTAGGCGTTACAATTGCTGAGCAAGCTTCGCAAGTTAAAACGCTTAGAGGACGATACTTTTCTGAAAAACTCATCGGCGCTTGCGCGACTCTAGAAGAGCGTTCGCGGTTTGAAGGACTCGTTCCGATTGCAAATGACTTCCTGGATATGTCTCTTTGGCGTGGGGACTGTGGTGTCCCAGACCTGATACCGCCCGTTTCACCTGACACTGTAGGTAGTCTATGCTTAGGTCTACCACATTCGCCACAGGACGGTCAGAATTTTTGGCAGACGGCCCACTGGCCCAAGCCCGTTCCTTTGTCAACTGTTTCTTCTGTAGATGATTCTTTCGCGAAAGCCGCAGCTTTACTTGCCCTTTTGCGCCCGTACTTTGATGATGTATGCAAATACCCAGCACTACCTGTCTTCGACAAGATTCGCGATGCTAGCGGAACCGACTACCCTGTTGTTCCAGACAAGATCGCAAGTTCAGTAGAGTTCAAGCAAAATTTCTGGCCAATATGCAGCAATTGGATGGTACAACTAGCAGGCAATCTTCCGGCATTCATGGCGCTTGTTGTCGCTATTGATTCTGCCTACTCGTCCCGCAAAGACCAGATCATCGCCATGTCGGTCCAGCCTGTTTCGCTTTACGATGTGGCAGAACTTCTGTTGAGTTATTGCATGACCTCAGCATTGGGTGATATGATGTTGCTAGCTATTCCGCAGCTACAGGCGCGCGCCTCAGCCGCAACGTCAGCCACAGCGTTAGTAAAATGCCAAAAAGATCTAGCAATAGCGACGCGTGTATCGCGGGCGACAGGAGATGTGGCCATCTTATTGGGGGGTAGATTAACTAAGCTTGTATCAACATACAACGAGTGTTTCCCGCTAGAAATAGCATATCCCGCATTAGTGGCATGTCGGTATTGTAGTGACAATACAAAAAAGAAGATAGCGGAGCAGCTGAGGCGTTTTGCACATCTAATACCGTATGGCAGTGCAATCGTTCATGCAACTACAACAGGAGTAAGCCCTTTTACTAGACACGGCGTGCTCGACGAAAAATCACCAATTAACAAGATGGTAGCATTATGGCAGTTCTTCGCAGATCTCCTATCTTGTTCCCCGCTGCATCGGTTTGTCGCACAAAAAATTCTTCGAGATGGCCAACGGTTGGGCTGTGTTTTTCCTGCCCCGCCCACAGTAATTGCTGCGCCAGGACCAGGACCGGCACCGCAATAGCAACATCTGCTCGCCCGTAACGGCAGCGGCCCTTGACGTCCGAAAAATCCTTCAACAGCCAAGGGGGGCGGGCGTCCGCAGCATACCCTGCGCGGGTCAGCCGCGAGCTGGACAATTGAATAAGTAGTGATTTTTCTGTACCCTCAGCATTGGCGCCTAGTAAAGAAAAAGTGAAAATGTCCGTTGTCGGAGACCTGCAAAAGCAAATCAAAGGTATTCTTAATGAATTTGCGCAAACGCCGATAGGCAGCGATCGGGTCGTCGTTGAGATTACGAATGACGCGGCGTTCGGAGAAATTACGACTAATGCTGCAATGGTGTTAGCTAAAGACTTTAGGATGCCGCCGCTAGCCCTTGCAAAAAAATTACTCGATGCAATTGGCCAAATCGATTTTGTAAAAAATGTCGAGATCGCGGGGCCCGGCTTCATTAATGTAACGCTGCATGAGTGGCGATGGCTTGAGGAACTGAAGAAAATAGTTACCCTGGGCAGCCTATATACTACGCCCAAACTTGCAACCGGGGAGGCAGTGCACATCGAATTTGTTTCAGCAAATCCAACGGGGCCAATGCACGCTGGGCACGTTCGTAACGCCATTTTGGGCGATACAATTGCTACCCTGTTAAAGAAGGTTGGGTACAGTGTTTATAAGGAGTACTATATCAACAATGCTGGGAAGCAAGTGGAGTTCTTAGGGCGTTCCGTTTATTTGCGTTACAAAGAGGCGCTAGGCCAAGAATTGCCCACTAATGCGTTTGACGGTGATTTGTACCCGGGGGAGTATTTGGTACCAATTGGCCAAGATATCGCACGGCAATACGAGGGGAAGTGGCTTGATTGCCCGGAACACGAATGGGGCCCGTTTTTTCAGGACTTTACGGTAAATGCTATGATGGACATTATCCGTCAGGATCTTAAGGACCTCGGGGTGGTAATGGATTTTTATGCCTCCGAAAAACAGCTAATAACAGACGGAAAAGTCGAAAAAGTAGTACAACAGCTTACGGCGCAAAATGACGTCTATGAGGGGGTTTTAACGCCGCCTAAAGGAGTAATTGTGGACGATTGGGAAGAACGGCCGCAGCTCCTATTTCGTGCGACAAAATACGGGGATGACGTCGACCGCCCTTTACGCAAATCTGACGGCTTGTGGACTTATTTCGCCTCCGACATAGCGTACCACTTCGATAAAATTCAACGCGGTTTTTCGAATATGATCAATGTCCTTGGCGCGGACCACTGCGGATACGTAAAACGAATTACCGCCGCAACAGAGGCCATTAGCCAAAAAACCGCCAAACTAACCGTGAAATTGTTTCAAATAGTTAATTTTTTCGAAAATGGTCAGCCAATCAAAATGTCCAAAAGAGCCGGCGTCTTCGTGTCATCGCGTGATATTGTCCAAAAAGTCGGGAAAGATGTGGCGCGGTTCATGATGGTGTCACGAAGCAACGGCTCAGTCATCGATTTCGATTTCCAAAAGGCGATTGAGCAATCGCAAGATAATCCGATTTTTTATATACAATACGCGCATTCCCGGATTTGCTCGGTACTTAACTATGCTAAAGAGATTTTCCCGGGGCTTGGCGAGGAGGAGGCTAGGCAGTGCGATGACCTAAGCTTCCTTGGTAATGCGGAGGAAATGGCGCTGATACGGACTATAGCACATTGGCCTGAAATTATTGAGCAAGCGGCCAAGGCCCTAGAACCGCACCGTATTGCAAATTATCTGTATACTGTGGCTAACGATTTCCACCGCCTATGGAATTTTGGAAAAACATCGTTGCACTTGCGGTTTGTTAATCGGGATAGTGAGGCCTTTACGCGGGCGAAATTATTCTTACTCAGCGGAGTTGCAACTGTACTGCGAGATGGGCTAGAATTGCTCGGGGTGGTGCCGTTGCGTAGAATGTGAAAGCCTGCCTTCTGGCGGTTTTCTTTTCGTTGTGTTTTGATGTTGGTCTTGCGGGTTGGTTGACAGTGAAGTTTTTTTCTGGAAAAAAGAGAGGATCATTTGTAGACCAGTCTGATTTTTCAGAAAGGGCCTGGCGCGCGGCGCCTAGACTTCGGAATAATGATGATGACCGAGACCCGTGGGCGCTACCGTCTGTTGATTTCTTTGGCCGTGAGCGTGTTGGGGAATACCGCGAAGTGTCGGAATTGCAAAATGACCAGCAAGATGAGCTTTTTGATGATATTGACGACGTAGAGGAGATCGCGTTTACAAGGGGGCCGCCGCCAGGAAACGTGCACGCTTTGCCACGCAAACCTACCATTGGTCAGCGCCTTCGAGGATTTTTACGAAGAGATTCGGCTGGGCGAACTGCCTCGGTCGCCCGCTGGAATGGCCCCAATGATGACTTTGCTTGGCTTCCAAGAGTACAGTCGCAGCAGCAACCGCAATCGCATCAACGCGAAGACTATATAACGCAATCGTTAGGGGCGGCTGCTGGAGCAGAGCCTCTCGCCGGCCAGCCTTCTCGCGACGAGCCATTTTTGGAAACAATCCCGGTAATGCCAGAAGACGCAACTATGCCTGTATTCAAAATTGACCAAAGCCAACGGTTATTCGATTACAAGCTGGCAAAGAACCAGGCTCTGGCGCCATCAAGAGAAGAAAGGCCTCCGCTAACGCTTGATCATGGGCGTTCAAATACGCCAGAGGCAAGTAACACCCCCATAAAACCGCCAGTATGGTCGAGCAGTACTGCCGCCCAAAATACTAGACCTGTTGCAAAAGTGAGTAATTTCGAGGAATTTTCAGGAGCCCACGAAGCGCAGAACCACAGCGTACTTGACGTACGTGAGGACTCGAGCATTGGAGCGACACCAAAATTACCGAAAGAACGAAGCTTTTTCAACGGATCTACTTATGAAAATTTGCGAAAGACGCATGATGAAGTGTACAGCGTGCATACTCACTTCGTAGCTGGCTCAGGAGTAGTCCCGCCAACGCCGCCCCTGGAAAATATTTTAAGCGCCAAAAATGACCTGCCCGAACCACGGCGGGACAATGAGGCGCCAGAGGGTAAGAGCCCTAAAAAGAAAACGAAAAAAGAGCCAATGCATAGTGCCAATAATGCTAAGGTGAATCAGATAACGGTAGCCAAGGGAACCCCGCTCAGTAAAGCATTAGTCCTGAAAATCATCTTCTTCTCGGTTGCTTTTTCTTTTATTGCTTCATTATTAGTATTTATGAAGATACAAAATAACTCCGCCCAATTCGTCGAAATTCCTATTATTGAGGCGCCAAAGGTTATAAAAGTTCGGCCAACCCCGTCTGACAAGCCGCTAGTTCCCTACCAAGATGAACTTATCTACGGCAAAATAGATGGGAGTGAGGGGAAGCCAGCCGATAATGAAGAGCATATCCTTCCGCAAACACAATTTGCTCCGGAAATGCCAGTACAAAGCGACGAGCCTCAGTCAGAATTCCTGAATTACCAATCGCCCCAGCCGCAGCCACAGTCACCGCAATCGTTCCAAGCCGAAGCCGGCCATAAAAAAAAAATGCAAAATCGTGCGGATGCTAGCGAGCCGGCGGTTAGCGCGCCACCACGGCCAGTTCAAATCAAAGAAGTATCTACTCTAGCGTCAATAAGTGATACTGCAGGACGACGTGCTAACGTTCCAAGCAGCCAACAACCACATGTACCGCGCACTGTTCCCCCTGTAAAACGGCTCCCGGCCAAGACTTCTTCACCTAAAAAAGAGGTGCCTAAAAAAGAGGTACCAGGAAAGAAACCGACGCCGGGGCACAAGATGGCAGAAAAAAATGCCCCGAAGCAATTTTTTTATATACATCTCGGATCGTTTCAATCCCAACAACGCGCGCTTAGAGAGATTGTTGCGCTTAAAAGAAGATTCCCCGTATTGCTACAACATAACGTCAGCATTCGCATCGAAAAGCAAAAAAACAGGCAAAATTTTTATGGCATCCTAGTTGGCCCGCTAAAGAAGATCCTCGAGGCGAATAATTTGCGTCGTGCGCTTGGAGGTCGTCGGTTAATTCAGGGCCATGAGCATTCATCGTAATTCCGATCTGAAGCCTTCGTCATCCAATGTTGAGTAAAATTCAATAACGCAATATTTATCCTCTTGTTGTAAGTCCGCAGGTGTAATTTCCCCAGAAACGAATTTGGCATAATCAGCTTCTTCGAAAGTAAATTGTCCTATAGGAAAAACTGTAAAATTTTCTACACCGGTTATGTCTTGAACTACTCGAAAGTGGTCAAATGTTTGCAATACCGTCATTCCATTTGGTCCGAAACGACAAACTTGTGCCGTCCCTTTACAGATAACCAACATACTTTCTTGATCGTATATATGCCCGATTTGTTGCAGCATAGACTGAGTTTCGGACGGTTGTTGTGACCCTGCTGTAACAATGATACTCATCTCTCTTCTTCCTTGATAGGTCCCGCCAACAACCACATAGGGGTAGTGCCACGATTGAATTAACGCTGTTCCCGATAGTATAAGCGCTCTATTGGCAGAAGAATCTTCGCGTCGTTGCGGCGAAACAATATACGCCCCTAGGGTAGTTTGTAAAAAATTTGTTACAGCGACTCGATTTCTAAATCTAAGTGGTGTTGAATCGTCCAAGCGCAAGTGTGAATCAATTGAATAGGATCTTGGTAGCCGCAGCGAAGGTTGCAGGTGAAATGGCGGCCTTGCAATCAACTGTCTTAGCTGCATTTCTCCAGATGCACAACAATACGTCGATAAGCTTCCTATCAGCAAAAAACCAAGCCCAAAACTCTTCAACAACACTCTATCTCCAAGCATATCTACAAAACAGACCCGCACAGGACACTTCTACGTCATTCCTCCGCCCAATTCTCGGAAAAACTCCGAGACATAGGAAATTCTATAAATTGGGAGAGCCGTACAATACGACCGTATAAAACTCGTAACGTCTAAACCGCTAATTATACCATGCATAGCAAACGCTAGTACTGTTGCAAGCTAGCATAAACTTCACAATAAGTATTGCTTTCTAATTAAATTTGCGTGGCCTACTTTGTGCACAGTAGGCGCGCCAAGCGTGGGATTATGCGAAAAATAGTGTGTACGTTCCGGTCATGTTTTCCAAAGAATGCGCCTCTTAAAACTGATTCGCACAAACTATATGCTAAAAGTGTTAACAAATCGTAAATGCGGATGATTAGCTCGTTGAGCCTAGAATACAAGATGTCTGCGGCGGTATAAGGATTTACCAGCTAGCCGTCGCTTCCTGCTGTAAAAAAAAATTATGGGCTATTTTTGAGTGTTTACTGGATGTGTTTTTTTTGTAAGACTTTATACAGATGATGACTGTTTTGAATTTGGGGGAAGGGGAATGTCTATGCAAGCCTTGAGTAAGTTAGTTTTGGTACTGCCAATTTTTGGGTTGGCGAGTGTTTTTGGTAGTTTGGAAGGTGTTGGAAATGCGGGTGGTGCCCCGGGAGCATTTCCAAAAGATTCCAACGTATCGTCGCAAAATTTTGATAATTTGAGCCCGGCGGCATTTTGGAAAATTTCTAAAGGGCTAGAGTTCGATAATGTAGCGGAGCTGCAGGCGGGAATCGCATTATTGCCTGATGGTGTGTTGCTAGATTACAATGCGGTGACCTTTACCGCTGCAATACAATGGAAGGTACAGAGTTTGCCATTTCTCGTGCCGCTAGTTGATTATTCACTGCGGAATGAAAATGGAGAGAATTTGTTCCATCTCATAGCCAAAAATCCAACGGCGTGCAAGGTATTCCCGGATGCCGTTGGAGCTGTTCCTAAAAAAAATCGGTGGGTCGCGTTTTGCGCAAAAGATAAAGATGGTAATACGCCGGTACACTATGCATACGGTAATATGGATTTCGAGACTGGAGACCTGATGGTACGATTGTTGGAAGAAGACGGAATATTGGAAGAAGACGGAATAAATGTATGGGATATTGTAAATAATGATGGCAAGTCTATAGAGTATTGCCGACGGATGAATAAGTTGTGGCAGATCTGTGGGGTCGTAGTTGCGGGGACTATGTTCGCGATTATGCTTGCTGCGTCTATATATGATACTACGCATCCGGCAGAGTAATCGGCCGTTAACTGTTGGCGGGCTGTCGTTTGGAAGTATGCGATGCCGTCCCCGCCATCGAAAGAATTTGCTGCAGGAATTTGTGCGCATTAGGCGCATGGTGTTGAGCAAAAAATGTCCAAGATCAAACACACATGAGAAAAAATATGTGGTGAAAAAAGCCTGAAAAGCCCGAAATAAAAAATACAGTATTCACAAAATGCAAAAAGGCCTCCAGAATGAAGTTAGAAATCACAAACAGGAGGCCAAATCCCTATACCTTGCGCTGCAAAGAAATTATTCCGCAAAACAGCATCAGTAACGAAAGCCATTGGCCAACCGTTAGCGCGTAATACGTCGGGGATTCTTTAAAAAAATCAATAATAATCCGAAAGGCCGCGTAATTTATCAGAAATATTGCAAAGAGCCGCCCAGGGGATTTCCTGCACAAACGAGTATTTGAAAAAATACGGAGGATGATGAACATTATAATTCCCTCGCTTAATGCTTCGTATATTTGTGTTGGATGCCGTGGTTCATTTACATTCCTAAATATTACACCGATGCATGATTGCGTTGGTTTCCCGTACAACTCATTGTTAATAAAGTTCGCGAACCTGCCAATGCCAAGCCCAATAGGGGCGACTGTGGCCAGCACATCAACAAAACGCCATATATCGATATTTTTCGCCCGGCAAAAGAAATATGACGAAATGGCTAGCCCAAGTAGGCCCCCGTGAAAGGACATCCCACCAGCACGAATATTAAGTATATCCCAGGTGCGGCAAAGGAAGTACGACGGCTCGAAGAAGAGTACATGACCCAGGCGCCCGCCAATAACCACAGCGCAACAGGCTAACAGGAAAAAATTGTCTATGGTCATCGCGTCGAAATTACTAGCGCACCGGCGCAGTTCAATATTGGAGGAGGCGCCCCCCCATGCAAGCCGGCTTAGCCCACCGCGCCGGCATATATGTTTAGCGTACAAAAGGGCTCCCCACAGGCTAATAACATACGCAACGCCGTACCAATAAACATCTACGCCAAAAAGACGAAACGCAATGGGGGAGATTGAGGTCGCATCGAGCATTACTTCTTTTGCTTGCTTTTGTAATCCTTTATGGCGGATTTTATCGCATTCTCAGCTAGTACAGAGCAATGGACCTTTATGGGGGGGAGTGCTAGGTACTCAGCAACATCGGTATTTTTGATACCGAGCGCCTCATCGATAGTCTTCCCTTTTACCCAGGTAGTGACCAGCGAAGACGCCGCAATTGCAGAGCCACACCCAAATGTCTTAAAGACTGCATCCTCTATGATGTCATTTTCATCGACCTTAATTTGCAATTTTAAAACATCCCCGCAGGCCGGAGAGCCGACTACCCCAGTTCCTACAGAATCATCTTGCGTATCCATTGTTCCAACATTCTTCGGATCCTTACACAAATCAACTACCTTCGAACTATATGACACAGCGTACCCCGTAAATCGCAAACAAAGCCCAACATGCGCATACTACCATATTGAAAATTCCATGAATAGGCGTTTAGAAAGGCGGTGCTCGCCTGCGAAATCGGCGTTTGGATCAATTCCTGAAAAAAGGACCAAGCAGAATAAGGCCATTTAGTACAGGGCGTTGAATGGCACAGCTGGGAGCCGTATGCTTTAATATGGTTTGTTCGGTTCTGTGGAGTGGCAGCAGCGGAAACTCTAGCCGTCTACTCTCGTGTGGCCAAGTTTAACACCACTTGACTTTAGAGCGAAGCATCTGTTACGCTTGCGGCGATGCAAGAAGGTTTGGCATATGATCTTGTCCTTCTTATCTACAGTTTAGTTAAGTGGCCTACTTTCACGTAGGCTTTTGTTCAGGTTTTTTGATTTGAGGAATAAAGAAATGACGAAGAAGATTTTAAAGCTGGCTATGCTAGCAGCAAATGGCGTGTTCGGTATGCATTGTATTGGGGCAGAAGCCGACAATATAAAGGAGTTTGGTTTCAAAGTGGACGGGTGTGACTATTGCGTAGTCCCCGATGGTGAAAACGCAGTGACCTACGAGACTTTACCTAAAGGTATGGGGCGTGAAAATATAGCGGTGTGGGGTTTCCACCTTCCTGTTTCGGGAATGCGCGCTGGTAGCGCTTGCCGCAACTCGTGTGGCGGCAACATGGGGCCGCCCCATAAAATGATACCGACGCTAATTTGGAGTGAGCAACTTGGACAATGTGCCTTTGTTCCAAGTACTCCAGGAGGAACTCCATCCGCCATAGAGAATTATGCGTTTTTTTCGAGCCGCTTGCGTTCAGTATGTATTCCACGCAGTGTTAAACATATAAGGACGAAAGCGTTTGGATGGTGCCAGGAGCTTGCCTGCGTTTCGTTCGAGCCAGGGAGCGAATTAGAAACAATAGAAAAAGAGGCTTTTTTGGGAGCAAAGTTTTCATTTTTTGAAATGCCGGCGTCTGTTAGTGTAATCGGTGAGAAGACGTTTGAGAGATGCAGTAATCTTAGGCTTGTCACGTTCTCTCCAAATAGTGTATTAGAGGAAATAGGTAAGTGGGCTTTTTATGGATGTAGTTCTCTTGAATCCATAGTAATATCGCCGCGTGTGAGCAAAATACATCCGTCTACTTTTGAGCATTGTATGAGCCTTAAAACTGTCATGTTTCCAAAAGATAGCTTATTGGATGAAATTGATGAATACGCGTTTGCAGGATGTTGCACTCTTGAGTCAATAGAATGTCCAGAGAGGCTTGAAAGGATTGGCAAATACGCTTTTGAGAGGTGCAATGCCTTGGCTGTAAATTTTGAGAAAAGTCAATCGTTGCGGGTAATCGAAACTGGCGCGTTTGCACGATGCGGCATACTCCCAGAAATAAATATTCCAGATTCTGTCCAAGAAATCGGGTTGGGCGCTTTTTATGGGGACAAGGTAAATATATCGGTAAGCCCTGCAATCTTAAAACAACAACTAAGTATAGAGACAATATATAACTTTGCGAACAAAATTTTTGAACATCCGAGCGAACCGCCGTATGGGGACGCTACTAGACATTAAGGGGGGACACTTTCAAAGGATAGTGAGGGGAGTATTGTGCGAATTGGCGACTACGAATTTGAATTAATTAATGCTGCTGAGTACACTTGGAGATGTTCCGGAAACGGGGAGTCGGTAGTAATAAGCCTCCCTATTGCGGAGGTAACGACTGTCGGTGACAAAAATATAGTTCAGTACGGTAATGGAGAAAGACGATGCATACCTGATGGCGGTGAGGACTGTAAGTATACCGTACATTTCGACAATGACCCACACAGCAATGCGTTAGATGTTTTTAAAAATTCTACAGAGCAGATCAATGAAATAAGCCTGGGAAATGGTGTCATTCACGTACCGGATATGGCTTTCTATGAGCGTATTCTTTCAAAAATTGACTTTGGGCCGGACAGCGCGTTGGAAACAATAGGAAGATATGCCTTTAGTTGCAGTACTTTGCCAAGCATAACAATCCCCAGAACAGTAAAACACATTGATGTCGGTGCATTTTTTTCCGTCAAAACCCTTACCGAAGTTAATTTCGAAGGGAATAGCGAATTAAGGCGCATTGGCAAAGAAGCATTCTGCAAATGTAGTTTGCGAAGTATTGTGATCCCGTCACAAGTCGAAGCAATCGAACTTTGCGCGTTTAGTTCTTGTGAGAAGCTTGAACAAGTGGTGTTTGAGGCAGGCAGCCACTTGACAGCAATTGATGAAAGCGCTTTTGTTAAGTGCAGTGCCTTGCAGGGGATAGTAATTCCTCAAGGAGTTACGAAGATAGACTCTTGTGCGTTTAACGGGTGTTGCGCACTTGAATCCGTCATGTTTGAGCAAGGGAGCGCCTTGAAAGAAATTGGGGCACGTGCTTTTAACGGGTGTACTAGTTTGAGGCAGATTGTAATTCCAAATGGAGTTAGAGATCTTGATTTAGACGTTTTTAGCGGTTGTACGGCGTTAGAAAAAATAAAAATTCCTGCAGGTGTGACGCTTGACGTGACAAGTGTGTGGCGGCGGCGTATGGAGGGGGCGTTTAACATAGTGGGTTCGTATCATCTTAAAGAGATAGAGTTTGAGGAGACCAGCCAGCAAGTTTGTCCAAAGATGGATGTCGTCGGATTCTTCTTATCTGCGGCTGTAGGACCGCTAGACGGGTGCAAAGTTAGATTCGGCGACCATACTGCCTGGAAATATGACGGCACTAGCTGGACACCTTGCACAGAGGAAAAGAAAGAGAAGGAGGAGACAGATTGAGTTTAGAGGGAATTACAGCTTATCTGTAATTCCCGCAAAAGTTCTTACCATACAGCGGCTAAGGCAGTCCATTAACATGCCAAACGCAACACTACATATCTCGCTGCCACACGGTTGAATCGCACAATCGCTGCAATTTTTGTGCAAGTAATGGTATCATTACATATCGTGGAGACAAGATTAGGAGTCTTACAATGACGCTGTTTGACCTAAGACACAAATATCGTGATGAAATTCTACAAATAGCCAAAGAATGCGGGATCGAAAGCGTAAAAGTTTTTGGATCAACCGCGCGTGGCGACGCAACGGAAGATAGCGATATTGATTTCCTGATTTCTGCTGGGGAGAAAGCCAGTCTTTTGGATATTGGTCGGTTCAAATGGCGCGCGGAAGAACTTTTGTGCAAAAACGTCGATATTGTGTTTGAAGGACGGTTACATCACAGCATCGTTGATCGCGTCGAAGCAGAGGCACTTACATTATGAAAGGCGATTTGCTTTACGTTGAACACGTTGTTGAAACAATTGACGTCATCTTTTCGTACATAGGTAGCGTTTCGTTTGAGGGTTTTTTAAATAACAATATGTTGTGCGATGCTGTGATGAGGAATTTGCAAATATTGTCGGAGTCCACGCAAAAAATATCCACAATTACCAAGGATAAATATCCCGATGTCCCATGGAGAGACATGGCAGGATTTAGAAATATTTTGGTTCACGACTACATCGATGGTGTAGATTTGCGTATGGTTTGGAATGTTATTATTAACGACCTACCAGAACTTCGAGCGGCTTTTTTGAAGATAAGAGATGATGTCAAACGCTAGAAGTTCATATGTTTATGGGAACGCTGAAAAATGGCTGAACGTGTCCAAACATTAAAGCAGATCTCAACGTATGTGACGTTTGCCAAAGTGTTGAAGTATATGTTACGAAGGCAATGAAGGCGGAGATTTGTAGGATTTCCAATGCCAACTGCTGGATGATTCGAGGTGTTTTGGGGGGCGTTTTTATGCCAAAATTGGGTTTCAAAATGATCGCTTTCACCAAGCTGGTGGAGCTTTTCATTTTGAAAAAAGGTGAATGCTGGGCCACCATCAGAATTTGAATCAAATTGACTATAATCTATAATTCGCAGCCTGTTTTCCCACCACGCAGCGAAACCCGCACCATGCCTTAACTTTTATACCGCGGGGGGAGAGAAATCTCCCTCTCTCCTATTTTTAAAAGCATAGGCATTATATGGATCTCGGCCACACACACAACTTGTAGAGTGTCAAAGGTGGGTTGCTCGGCGATCTACCACAAGAGCAGGCGGCAGCGCTGTACTTCTTAAGCTTCTTCTGGGTTCTGGGCGGCTCTGATGTGATGACGCCTGTATCCCTGAGTTTTCTAAGGGGTTGAGGTGGCGCTGGCTGTATCCCCTGGATTTCTGGGGGGGTTTGAGGTAGCGCTGACTGTATGCCTTGGATTCTGGGGGGGGTGATCGGCGGCACCTGTACCCCCTGAGTCCCTTGGGGGTTTATGTCCAAGATCAAACACATATGAGAAAAAATATGTAGTGAAAAAAGCCTGAAAAGCCCGAAATAAAAAATACAGTATTCACAAAAAGCAAAAAGGCCTCCAGAATGAAGTTAGAAA
>JAIRNU010000067.1 GCA_031257945.1 Holosporales bacterium | reverse complement strand
CCCAGGGGCCGGGCCATAGCTGTCGTGATCTATATTCTTATAGTGCCACAAAAAGGGTTAACAAGTCAACCTATTTTCAGTTAATAATGTATGAAAAATGAAAATAAATATTTGGGGGCGTAGTATTGGGATGGTATTACTACAGTAACGGCTTACCAAGAGCAGTGCGAAATTAACCCCAAATAAATTGTAGGGTGCTGAGCAAAATTGCACTTGCTTACCATTTAGCAATATGTTCTAATGAATTATTGGGGAGTGTAACCTGGCTAATTCGAGGGCCGGGTTCCGCCGATATGCTAGCTGCAGTAGCAAAAAGTAGTGGCGAGGAATCGCTTTGTGTAGGTTGTTTTTTTGGGGGGTGTGTCATGTTTGTCACAAATTGTAATGGTGGTAGTAATAGTAAAGTAGTTTTTACAAGGTCTTCTTTTGTCGGAAAGCTCATAAAGCCGGTGGTTCCTTTTTGCGATGCAAAACCAGCGAAAGCTGCGGTCTCTATGGCTGATCAGCATAGAGATGGGAGAGAAGCTGAAGGATTGGAGAAAAATGCGGTTTCTGCGGTCGTTCTAGACGGCCAGCAAATAAGGGGTGAAATTCTCGGGCTTACACCTGGAGTTTCAGAGACTGACGGTCCCGGGCCTGGTACGGAAATTCAAGAAAATCAGGGGAATCAGAAAAATACTGACGGTCCTGGGTTCGGCACGGAAATTCAAGAAAATCAGGGGAATCAGAAAAATACTGACGGTCCTGGGTTCGGCATAGAAATTCGAGAAAATCAGGGGAATCAGGAAAATACTGACGGTCCTGGATTCGGCACAGAAATTCAAGAAAATCAGGGAAATCAGAAAAATACTGACGGTCCTGGATTCGGTACGGAAATTCAAGAAAATCAGGGGAATCAGGAAGTAGTGCCTAGCGGTCTTAGTTTTGCTCCTAAAGTTCTACCTTCTGAAATTAGGCCTGAAATTCGGATGGTCAGCCAGCATGTTAATGTTTTAACGCCTGATATCCCGCAAAAGGTGTCGCGTAATCACATCCAGAGCAGGCCAAATTTTGGGCCAGTTATCACCCCACGAATGACAGAATGTCTTGAAAACAGGGCGACTGGACCACCGGAAAGTTACTCCATTTACTCCAGCTACCACGCAACAGCTTACAAACAGCAATACTCAAAATGAATCACTCGTATTGACATCGCTTTTCAAGCAGTTCCAACATCCTCAGAATATTCTCTCTCCTTTCTCTCATGTCTCTCCTGAGCTTCAATACTTAGAGTAGCAATAGGCCGCGCTTCCAAGCGGCGCAGTGAAATAGGCTCCCCAGTTTCCTCGCAGTACCCATAGTTTCTATCATCAATCCTTTGTAATGCTTCATCGATTTTGTGGATCAGCTTTCTTTCCCGGTCCCTAGCACGAAGTTCTAGAGTCTGACTCATCACGCTGCTTGCAACGTCTAACGCGTCGGCTGATGCCAATGTCCCAGGCATTTGCCTGAGCGTTTCTTGAAACTCGTCCTGCAGCTGCCGTTTCCAATCTATTAATTTTTTGCGAAAGTACGCTAAGTGCATATCGCACATAAATGGTTCGTCATTGGACGGCCTATATTCATCAGGAACTACAATCTCCGAAAGATCCTGTTTTACAGCAGCATTGTAATGTTTCTGCTTTCCATTAGTGTGAACTTGTGACACGTTTCCTCGCCAAATCTAATTACAAAAAAAGTAACCTATATGCAATTAGAATAGATAAATACAAAAAAAACAAGCTACATTTTAATAATTTTTTTTCATATTCGCTTATTTGCCCCCTTCTTATAATATTTCTCAAAAAACAACATTGCGATAATGGCAATAATAGAGACCACAGTCGACATCTTATACGCTACATAAAAATCGAACCGCGTTGCTACTTTCCCGCATACGTACCCCGAGGCAACATTGGCAAAACACATTAGCAAATTTAACAGTCCAATCGCTGTGCCCAAAATTTTTCTTGGAACAACATCGGAAATACATGCAACTGAAAGAATTTGCGACGTTGTTCGTTGGATACCCCAAAACAAAACGCCAATCACGCCCCAAAAACAAGAATTAAAAGAAAAGCACCATAATGCAGCGGAAAGAGTAGCAAAGGAGAACAGCAGGACTTTTGACCGGCCAAATCTGTCGGAAAGCCGTCCAGCAGGGTATGATACAATAACGGAAACCGCATTAAAAAAGCCTATCGTCCCAGAGCAAAACCACAGCGGCAGGCCTGTATTTTTGAGGCTTAAAAGCATGTACGATTCCGGCGTACGCGATAACATAAAAATTCCCATGATTGCTAGGAGGCCCCAGTATATCTTTGGCAAAAATATGATAGCTTTCCATTCGAAGGAATTATCAGCGCAGGGCTCCTCCTTTGTACCAGCTGTCTTGCTATTGGTAGATTCTTTCATGCACAGCCAGCACACCAAAACGGCGATAAAACTTGGGATGGAAATGTACGTGATAAGAGTACGCAATGAAGTATTCGTAAAAAATTTTACAGCAAACGCCACGAAGCCGGAACCAACTACGCATCCAAGCGTTTTAAACGTCATAATCAGTCCTAGGTTAGCTCCTCGCTGACCTGGAAGGGAATTTTGAGCAGCATAAGAATCGCGGGGCGTTGCGCTAATACCGTTGCCCAAGCGATCAAAAATTTTCGATACAGCAACCATTGCAGCGTTATTAGCAAACATGAAAAATGGACGAGAAACTGCCGACAGCACCGTTCCGAGAAAAAACATTGGTTTACTGCGCTTTAACAAATCACTGATAATGCCGGAAAACAATCGGCATAGCTGGGATACCGCCTCTGTTGCGTTCTCTATCAACCCGACAGAAACAAGGCTTATCCCGAGGAAATCCCTTAAATAAAAAGGGGAGATGCTGTAAAACGCCGTAGTCGAAATCGCAACGAGGAATGTCGTTACGCCAACTGCAATAATATTACTAGAAACTCCTTTAAGTGAGGGGATTAGCATCATGAACTCCTACTTGCATAATTAAAACGAGGCCCCATTGTATTGCGAAAAATAGTTAAACTCAAGTGCTACATTGGCGGTATTCAGCACCCGACACACTTGTTTGTTTTTTATTCCGCACTAGACCGTTCGTAGGATGTAGCTTACGCCGTAAACCCTTTCTTAACCTCTATTTACTATCCTTTGTTGGGGAGTATTATTTTAATAAAGGTTCAGTAATGAATATTTTGAAGATTGGGTTGGTTGCCGCGGTTTTGTGGCAGAGCAGCCCAGGGTACGCTGAAGTTGACACAGAGGTTAACGAGTTACCACCGCCAGCGGTAAGGCAGTTATGCGAGGAGATTATTGGAAATGGCAATGTTGCATACGAATATTTGGATGGGAAAGAGACTAGCTCTATTTGCAATCCTTTTAGGATTGGTTCAAATGAACGGTACATTTTAAGGGGTGTTAATCTGGCATTAGAGGATGTCGAGGGGCATTTATGTATATCGCCTTTTTTGAAGTATAGATATGATGCGGGAAATATTAGCGGAGTGGAACTATACACAAATTAGTTACAGCATCTGGCCCCTGGTTTCTCGCATCTATTTTCCCTTTTATGTTTATGCATCTGATATCACTGATTAATCCGGATGAAAGCGCAAGAATTGCTCCTGTAAGACTCACGTGAAGGGGTTGTTTAAGTAGAGTGTCCCCAAACGCTGCGTCTGTGTTTCTTAATCTTGCTTGAACGCATGGTTCTGAAACAAAACTACACATACGAAGTCTATGCAGCCCCTAAATTTTTTACATACCTTGAACATGCTTGTTATGTCCAAGATCAAACACATATGAGAAAAAATATGTAGTGAAAAAAGCCTGAAAAGCCCGAAATAAAAAATACAGTATTCACAAAAAGCAAAAAGGCCTCCAGAATGAAGTTAGAAA
>JAIRNU010000110.1 GCA_031257945.1 Holosporales bacterium | reverse complement strand
ATTTGTTCAGGGGGAACCTCGGCACTGCCAAACGAGGCCAATATTGAGCCAAAGTCGATGCTTACTAACCCGGTGCAGCCGCAAAAAACGTTCTCCTGAATGCCTTGAACGTTTGACTGGATTATAACATTGTGCAAATTGGTGCACTCAGCAAAAGCTTTGCTCCCAATGTGTTGAACGCTTGGCGGGATTGTAACATCGTACAATTCGCTGCAGTTAGCAAAAGCGCTGTCCATAATGTATTGAACGCCTGACGGGATTGTAACATCGTTCAATCTGCCGCAGTTAGCAAAAGCGCTGTCCCCAATGTATTGAACGCCTGACGGGATTGTAATACTGCGTATGTTGCAGCCGTAAAATGCTCCGTCCCAGATTGTTGTTAACGAGTTTCCCTGGAATGTGACAGTCGAAAGAGGGCACGACGAGAATGCGCCTGGCCCTATGACAGTAACTCTCGCTGGAATAGTTATTGCACCTAATTTGCACCGTGCAAAAGCCGCCCAACCAATTTCTCTTAAGGCACTGTCGCGATGAAATTTAATACTCTCCAAATGGGAACGACAGAATGCCTGCTTCCCTATGGTCGTAACTGCCCGTGGGATCTCAATTCTTCGCAAATCATCGCATTCACGAAATGCTTCTTCGCCAATTACTTGTAACGTATCCCCCTCGAAAGTAATAGACGAAAGCATGCTGTGCGCAAATGTTAGCGGATGAATACTGAGCACTCCGCGGGGGATCTGTATGTCGCTGAGAGTGCTGTCCATGAATGCGCGCTCCCCTATTTCTGTTAACCTGCTGCCAGCTTCGCAATTAACCACTCTTATACGACTCCCTCGGAAAGCGTCGGGCTCAATCTCGGTGATACTAGTACCAATCAAACCATTAACGCAAGACCAGTGGTTTTCAAAAGCATTACCAAAAGTGCGCTTCAACGCATTGCTGGGAATAATGGTTGTGTCGACCGGCGCATTTTGACGGCGACTAACAATTAATGCCCCTTCTTCGAGTACGTCGATTGGCTCGTCTTGTCCATCTTGCGCTTCATTTATAGCACCAAAATAGATTATTCGTACCAACCTTGTCCCCGGACCGCGGGGATAGAGGCGATAGTGGCCATCACCGTAACACTCCATGTGATTAGCATCTGGCGTGACTTCTGGAAACATTATGTAGCGCCATATGTTGTCCTTATAGAAACCCCACTTTTGTGTTACAGTGTCCATCAGCCGCCACACAGTGACTGAACCGTCTGCTTCTATAATTTGCACCTCACTGTCCTTGCTCCTTTCACTGATTGCACCATTATACGCAAACATACTATTTAAAAATGCGTGCGTTCCCTCTATGCGCAGCCGTTCCTGTGTCTGTGTCTGTATCTGTGGTATACAGGAAGCTAACATGGATAAGTCTACCTTTGTCCCAGAAAACGCACCTGGACCAATTTCTTTAACCGAAGCTGGAACATTAATTTTAATGGTATTCCCGTCCTGCGCAAAAGGATAGTTCTGCGCAAAAGCATAAGATTCAATCGTTTTTAACTGACTTTCATCTTCAAAAATTACGGAACCCAACTTGAAACAACGTGCAAATGCCTCCTGTCCAATAGATTCAACGCTTTTGGGAATCGTTATATAGTAGAGGCAATTACACTCATTAAAGGTACAGTCATTTATTCTGTTTAGGTGGCTATCTTGAGCAAAGACCATTGCAAGGTTGCGACACTGACAAAAAGCCTCTTTGCCAATTTCTGTAACACTTGGTGGAATTGTAATTGATGTAAGACCACTGTTCCTAAAAGCACAGATATCAATCTTTTGAACAGTTGGCGGGAGCTCTATTTCTTGTAGGCTATTACAATTAAAAAATGTTTCAGGCCATATTTCTGTTATACGGCACCCTTGTTCGAACGTGATGTTGTTAAGTGAATGGCAATAGCTAAAAGCCCCCATGTCAATTTTTATGACACTTGGCGGAATTGATATGTATGTAATGTTAGTACCTTCAAAAGCCTTAGCACCTATTTCCCGAAGATTACTCTTTCGCTCGAACGTAACGGCGGAAAGATCCTTGCAATCGTAAAAAGCGTGTTCCCCAATCGTTTGGACGCTGCTTGGAATATGTAGTGAGTGTAGCCAGCGACACTGCGAGAATGCGCTAGCCCCTATATCTGTAACCTGACTTTTCTCCTCAAAAGTAACGCTTTGCAAATTATTCATATAGCCAAAAAAATGTTCTGGAATGCTTGTAATCCCCGCTCCAATTATTATATTACGGACTAAATCTCGATCCCTTGCGTTCCACCTTCTAAATAGCTCACCCAGACTTAATTCTGTAACCGTTATTCCCTTTCCTTCGCTACTGCCGCACCCACGTCCGTAACTTACGCCGCCGCTGGAAACGTACAGCGAGGTAAATGGTGGTTGTGCAGAATAGTCCCGGTCGTCCCCTCCGATACAACTTACACAAAACACATAATTCGCTGACAACATTGCCAGCTTTACAATCCTTCTTGTCATCTTCTCTCCCCTTAATTTGGAAAAATTTAACCGCTTTCCTGATTGTCAGTGTAACAGTTCCGTGCTATATGGTCAATGCCCAGTGTGCAGCTTCACATTTTTTTCTCACACATGTCCATACGTTGACATGTGCTATAACCGCTTGTTTTTTCGGCGATATATCGTTAGAATGCGCCATTACGCTGTTGAGAGAGTTTGTACGATGCGCGAAGTAGTGTTGGATACTGAAACTACGGGGTTGTCTCCGGACGATGGAAATAGGATAATAGAGATAGGCTGCGTGGAGCTGTGGAATCGGGCGCCAACCGGGCTAACGTACCATGAGTACGTAAACCCAGGCAGGGATATCCCGCTTGAAATAACGCAAATAACCGGGTTGACTAGCGATTTCCTGGAGAAGTTTACTGCTTTTGACACAATTGTTGATTCTTTCCTGGATTTCATTGGGGATTCGCCGCTGGTTATTCATAACGCCAAGTTTGACATTAATTTCCTCAATTCCGAACTCCATATGGTAGGGAAGCCCTTGCTAGACATCAACAGAGCCATCGATACCCTATTAATTGCAAGGAAAAAGTTCCCTGGGCAACCTGCTAGCTTAGACGCCCTATCCAGGCGGTTCAACGTCAACATCCCTAGAGAAAGACATGGCGCTCTGCTCGACTCACAGATTCTGGCGGAGGTCTATATAGAGCTAAACGGCGGGCGTCAGAGAATCCTCAACCTCAGTGAGGCGGCAATTGGGCAGCCTAACGAAGATGCTAGTACGCCGGCAGCCCAAAATAAGGGTACCCATGGATTCCCCAGGCGGGCTTTTCCCGTTCCCGCCGCGGACTTGCTAGTATTCGACCAAATGCTTGGTAAAATCAAGAACCCTGCGTGGACGAAAGATTAACTGCATTGCAGTGTCTTATTATCAAGAGGAGGGGAAATGATGCTTCTTCTCGCCGCTTATTACGCACGTGCTCGCGCTGCAAGGTTGTTTTGTATAATGTCAAAGAGTTTGTGCAGTTGCTGCCTAAGCTCCTCTGAATCATCTGCATCATCTACAGCTGCAAGCGTATGAGCGGCTACGGCGAGCATATTAAACGCCTCTTCCCTTGTTCTTACTCCAATACGTCTCAATAAGCCTTGTTGTATTATGTCTAGCCTCTTTCTTTCCTCTGGATCTTTTGTCGCCGCCATTGCTGCTATGGTATTTGCTAGTTCATCAATGAATGAAACCAAATCGGCGAACGTATCAAAATAATGAGCTGCATTTCCCTGTTCAGCAAATTTGTCAAAGTGTTCCTCAGAACCCTCCTTTATTTCGAGATCTTCCATTAGACAGTCGCGGGCGTACTTTGGAGCGTCTCCTTTTTTTGTAACTTTTTTTACAACGCGCCTCGCTTTGTTCTTTAGACTTTTTGACTCGTCAAGAAGCGGCACTATTTCCTTGAAATTAACAAATATTTGCCTAAAAGTCTCATCATTCTGTGATCCTTTGTTGCGACGCCTCGCCTGCGCCGCCTGAGCAAATAATTCATTAACAGTCTGTTCTCTGCCTGGGGTACCAAATTTTTGTCCAGTTATAAGGCGTTCTTGAGTTTGTTTCTCTTTGCCACCTTGGCCTTCTCTAAGGATCCTTAAGTAATTGCTCGTATTGTTTTTAATTTGCGCAGGGGTAAAAGTTTTTGAATTTCTTGGCCGGAAATTTTTGGGATTTGCTCCTTTTCCAAGAGAGCAGTCGGCTTTCGTTTTATCGAAAGCGTTAAATTTCTCCGCACTTTCACAAACGTTGGCAAACACAAAGCATATTGCTAAGAGTAAAGATGATAATAATTTATTCATATTTCATTATCCTTGATAACAACAACTATGCCTATTATTACATAAATTCATTTACAAACTATTAAAAAAACAGGCCGCGAATTGCGGATAGATCGGATTATTTAAATCATCACCTGCCATTCACGAGAATTATCCTGTAGAAAGTATGTCTTTTTTCCATCTTCCAGATTTATACCGCAAATAAAAACATACAGCGTGAATTCCTTGCTGAATACAGCATAGCTTCCACGTCGTTAGCGCGTCCATCGCACCAGTTCTAGACGCAAAAAAGCACGGCACCGCAATGCACAGTGCAATAGTGCACAATCGAACAGATGTGACGAATAGTGTATCGCCCCCGGAACTGAGAATGCCGGCCAACCCGCTTGTGGAAAATACTGAAAGGGACAAAATACACCATAACAAAGCAATTGCAGTTTTGAACATTGGTAATATATCGCTATTTGTTATCTTAAATACGTAATATAAAAGCTGTTCTGAAAAAATAACAAGCGGTATAGCAGACAATACAAAGCAGACTATAGTTATTTTGGCCATAGACCCAATTAGCTTCTTAATAAGATTCTCCTTGTTTGCCCCGATACAATTTGATGAAAGCGCTGTAACTCCCTTTTGCAAGCCATCGATAACAAAGCAAAAAAATATCCAAATAGCTATGCATACGTTATGTATCGTCACAGCATCTATAGAAACGCGTATTAGTAGGTGCAAAATCCACACCCAAACCGTCATTTCTATAAGCTCGCTGACGGCATATGGCGCCCCGAGAGCGATATTTTTTTTCAATATCCGCATGGATACGGAAAAATTTCGGCTGCCATATAAGTTGGCGTTTGATGGCGAGAAGAATAAGCCCAGCAAAATAACGGCGGAAACCACGGACGAAATTAAAGAGGCCAGTGCCGCCCCAGTTGTTCCGAGTGGTTCGATAACGCCGGTGATCCCAAAAATGAGCAAAAAATCGAGTAAAAAATTTATTAAATTGGATAGGATTACGCTGTATAAAATGGAGTTAGGGCGCCGTGTCCCCACAAAGAACGACGCAATCGAGGCAAAGGTTATCTGAAACGGCATCATAAATACGCTGATAACGAAGTACGGGTAGCCGTCCGTGAACAAATCCTGCGCTATCATTTTATCCGCATTGTGGAGGGCAAATGGGACAATCGCCAACCAACATATCAATAAAAAAACGGAAATCTGCACTACCGGCAGCGCGGCATTTTTAAACTGCCTGGCCCCGTTGAACTGGCCGACGAACACCTCGGACACCCCGGCAAAAGACAACAACGGCAGCAAAAAAACGTCCACCGCCTGGCTGGCAAACCCCGCCGCGTTCATTGCCGTCGAAGAAAAATGCGCTAGCATTACGCGGTCTACCAGCTGCATAAACACGCTGGAAAAAATCGAGGCAATAACTGGGAGCGCAGTTAATAACAAACTCGCTACTCCGCAATCTAGTTCTTGTTTGGCACGTTCCGTACCCGATAACATATATCTCCGCGTTAACTTTTAAAGACCGTCTATCCTAACCTTTGAAATTCTTCTGACACCGTTTCAGCCCGGTCCAGCGGTCCTGCCGCAACCGCCAAACTCCGACGAAACACTTAAGCGCCACAAAAACAGCACAGCATTGAAACTGAGATTACAAAACTCTCCGACCTTACATGGTTCATTCTGGCAGAGGTACTGCGTATTTTCAATTAGTAAAATCCTCCACCTCAGCACCCTACATATTTACTTGAGTTTAATTTCGCAACGTTTGCAGTGAGCCTTTACTATAGTAATACCATCCCAATACTACGCCCCCAAATATTTATTTTCATTTTTCATACATTATTAACTGAAAATAGGTTGACTTCTTAATACTTTTTGTGGCACTATAAGAATATAGATCACGACAGCTATGGCCCGGCCCCGGGGTGGGTGGGGGCTTGGGATGGCTCCCCCATTTAAAGGATATCACAAAAAGGTTAAGGAATAGTTAATACTTTGCGAATACTTGAACCACCAAGGAACTCAGGGGATACAGGCCCCGCCAACTCAGTCTCCCCAGAAATCCAGGAGGTACACTACAGCCCCTTCAAAATCTCCAAGAATCTTGGTGGATACGCTACTACCACCGTTACCACTATCAAAATCGCCAAAACACTAGAAACGCAGGAGGCCACACCATCGCTCCCCTCCAAAACCCTGACAACATACAAGGGGTGGGGGGCGGAGCTTCCCGCTAGATGCAAGAATTTCCACTATGCTTGTTTCAAGTGCTTGTTCCAACCGCTGAATACCGCGCATTCCAAGGGATAGCGGAATGTGTAGGGTGCTGAGATCCTCCATTGTCTTTTCATTTGATGTGACTTGCACATGCTCTTGCAAAAAAGCGTAAAATTGCTTAACATGAGTGTACTTGGTTCCTTTTTCTCATTCTTTTAGATGCCATCTCATAAATCAGCAGAAAAATCTGTCCGTAGAACGGTGCGCCGGACACAGATCAATAAATCGCGGAAAAATCGTATACGCACTTTTGTGCGCAAGGTGGAGGATATGATATCTTCCTTTGTAAAAAATCCTGCAGCCACTGAGTCCGACATCCGTGCCGCCCTCGTCGCTGCGGAGAAGGAGTTGATGCGCGGCGTTAGTAAAGGCGTTATGCACAAGAATGCCGCTGCGAGGAAAGTTTCAAGGATGAATGGCAAGGCCCGCAAGGTTGTTAACGAAAAGGCGGCGTTATCGTTATGATCATTCCATATGGAAGTTGATCGCTGTTTTGATGCAGTTGTGGTGGGGGCCGGTCCAGTCGGCTTGTTTGCTGCCTCGGAGCTTGGGATGTTGGGCGTTCGTACCGCCGTTTTAGACTCGCAGGATGAAGTTGGGGGGCAGTGCTCTGCTTTATATCCCGAAAAGCCCGTATACGGGGTGCCGGCTCTTGAGCGGGTGACTGCTACGGATTTAATAAAATCGTTGCATTCTCAGGCGCTATCGCTGGGGGCGACTGTTTTTGCTGATACGTGTGTTAATGATATAATGCGGACAGGGCAAGACCAAGACCAAGGGCAGGGGCAGGGGCAAGCTCAAGCAAATCAAGATAGCGCGGTATTTGAAATCAAAACATCGAACGGCGCATTTTTTGCAAGAACGGTCGTTATCGCCGCTGGAGTCGGGACGTTTACGCATAACCGCATCGGCCTTCCAAACGAAGCAGAATTCGAAGGACAGTCATTATTCTACAAAGTCCTAGACGTTAATAAATTCTCGAATTCGCGGGTTGTTATTGCTGGCGGGGGGAATGCCGCTATCGACTGGGGCGTAGAGCTATGTAAAATTGCTGAGAGTGTTAGCGTTGTGCATCGGCGGGATTCTTTTCGCTGTAGTGATGCTAGTTTGGGGCGTTTAAAAGTTTTTGAAAATAAAGGGATTGCACGTATATACGCCCCGTTTGAAATAACGGCGCTAGGCAGGCAAGAAGGAAAGTGTGGAAAAATCGCGCGGATTACTGTAAAAAATGATAAGCAGGAAGAGGTGATCCCGGCGGATTTCCTTTTGGTTTTTTTTGGAGTATCGGCGAATGTTAGCTACATGCAAGGGTGGGGCCTAGAGATGCATAATCAAAAGATTATAATTAATGAGGCCGATGGGGCAACCAATCAAGCTGGAATTTTTGCGGCTGGCGATGTTGTGCATTACGCCGAGAAAATGAAGATTATTGTGAGCGGGTTCGGTGAGGCGGCGAAATCCGCCTACGCGGTTAAGCGGTTTTTGGGTGCGCACCCTGCGCCGCCTAACTGGCCTATAGCTAGGGCGCCAGTGACTGCGCCTGTATCCGCGTGTACGGCTGAAACGAGGTAAAGAATGTTTTGTTGCTCGGCACATAGCGATGTCGGTACGGAAATCCAAGGCCGCGATCGCGCTATTGTAAAAAAGCTTGTCCTCTACGTTTTTGCTATAACCCTTGGAATCGTCGGGCTCCGCGCGTGGGCGTACTTCGCCACCAAGTCACTCGCAATTGAGGCCGCCTTTCTTGACTCAATAAAGGATTGCTTCGTCTCCCTGCTTAATGTCGACTTCATCTGGCTCTCTACGAAATCCGCAGATGCGAAGTACCCTTTTGGATATGGCAAAATCGAGGCATTTGCAGCTTTAATTCAGTCGATTTTCTTACTGGTCGTTGGGGCATCTATCATTTATGAGGACGTTGCCCAGCATGCTTCCCACGAATCTATAGTTGGCCAAACAAATTGCTGGGTAACGGTCGCACTGGTATTTTCACTGTTCCTTGTGGTGCTTCTTGCCGTCATTCAAACGCACTACGCTAAAAAAATAAAATCTGCAGCATTACGCGCGGATTCGGCCCATTACAAAGCGGATATCGCGATGAATGCAGCGGTTATCTTGTGCTTTCTTGCATCAAGCAAACTACATTGGTTGGATTCTTTGGTTGGCATTGGAATCGTTGTTTACTTTTTTGTAATTGCTATTATGATCGGGAAAAGATCGTTGGATTGTCTTTTAGACAGGAGCCTTCCAATCGAAACAAATAGCAAAATATCGGAAATAGTGGATAATGCTGGGGTAACGCAGTTTTCCGTAGTAACAAGGCATCTTGGGCGCGGGGAGTTTATCCTCGTGAAAGTAACACATAAACAAAACGCATCAACAGCGAACATTTCAGCGCAACAAAAGCGCGTAGAATCAGATATTCATAAGCAATTCCCTAGGTCTTACGTCGTTGTTTCCAATATTTTTGAAGAGCGGCGTTCCTGATGGAGGATTTGGTTCTTGTGGGGGAGATAGTTCGTCCATATGGGCTAGGCGGGCTGGTTGTTGTGAATTCTAGGTGCGAGAGTTTGGCCGGGCTAATGCGCTATAATACGCTGGTTTGCTCCGGGCTTGGGCACGTTAATGTGAAATGGCGTCAGGCGCTGACAAAACATACCGTTACGGCATTAATTAATAACTGCAGCAGCCGCAATATTGCGGAAACATTTATTCGCAAAAAATTGTACGTAGAAAAAGCGGCAATGCAAGCAGCGGCGAAGATGGCGGGTGCTGGTGCCGGTGAAGCCGGTGAAGGTGAAGAGGGCGAGGCGGAGGGCGAATACTATACGTGGCAACTTAATAATTTGGAAGTAATAGAATGTGGCTCCGAAAAGCGCATCGGCCACGTTATTGCGGTAGAAGATTATGGCGCTGGAGCATTTATAACAATTCAAGATGGAAACAAGGCTATTGCGACACTCCCTTTCACTAATCGTGCTGTCCCTGATATAGACCTCGCAAATGCCAAGATGTTTATTAATTGCGATTATATTATTTGGAATAAGCTTAAATAACTCCGTCTAAGCTTAGTATGCCTGCCCCAAAAACCTACCAGTACAACACATTTTTGTACATTGCAGCAGCAACAACTGCAATCGGCGATTCAAAACAGTATCGTAGACGGAGGCGGTGGGGCGTGACGCACATCTCGCCGCGAAAAGAATGGGGAGCGGGGCGGGGATTTTGCACAGCGCGAAAAACCACACCATAATGGATCGCTCTCAGCGCATTGCCATCACTCAGTTGCCTTGAAATTATATATCGGTTTCAGGTAGTGCTTAATATCTATGGTTTCCCCGATAAAGGCCATTACATCTTCGAGCGGCTTATATGCCATCGGGCTCTCGTCAACGGTAGTCTGTCCCACACAGCTAGACCAAACCCCGCTCATACGCCTGCGATATTCGTCTAAAGAAAGATCCTTCGCCTGCGTTCGGGATAACTTTCGCCCACTACCATGCGGCGCGGAGCAGTTCCATTCGCTATTCCCCTTTCCTTCCCCAACAACAGCGCCGTCTGCCATAGAAAAAGGGATTATCACAGATTCCCCGCTTTTGGCAGAAATCGCTCCTTTACGAATCACATTACTACCGAAGTCTATATAATTATGGACACTTTCAATTGCAAATAGCTTGCTGTGGGCTACTTTCAAAAACTCACAACAAATTTGGTATGCTATAAGAGCGCGGTTAACCCTTGCGTAAAGCTGCGCGGTGATCATATCTTCGATGTATTCCTCGGCGGCAACACCTGTTAGCACTTTTATTGGGCTCTCCTTTACAGTCCTCTTATTGGCTAATTTCTGGTGGTAATTTGATACGTAGGAACCAAAGCCACGACTACCAGAGTGTATCAATACCCAGCGATTACCGGTTTCATCTGTATCCACTTCGATAAAGTGATTGCCGCCACCAAGTGTGCCTAGCGACGCTATAGCCCGGCTTTCTGGGATTCGTACTTTTTGTGATAGCTTATTTACCGTTTTGATAAATTCGTGGAACGGGGTTTCGCTTTGCACATACTCATATGCTTTTTCTAGCAGCGTGTTTGCGGACTCATTGACGCACCGGCCACTTGGGATATGTTTTCTGATATAGCTATCCAATTTGTTGAAGGTAACACTTCCTTCGCCAATATTGTATGCATTTACACCGCAACCAATGTCTACGCCGATAATTGCTGGGGCTACATAATCATTGCACGTCGCAGTGAACCCAATGGTACTACCTACTCCAGCGTGAACATCTGGCATAATTCGTACTTTTGTATCAGCGAACATCGGGTGGTCTAGGTATTGGATAATAGACTCCTCACTTTTTCCATCAATTTTATTTGCGAACACTATTGCCGTGTTGTATTTCCCTGTCAATGTAATCATAGCTATACCATTTTATGCTTCATTTCGTCCGTCAGCTTATAGTCCAGCAAGTTACGTGCAACGTAATCTGCTTCGAACGATTCATACCTTAAACGCCGCTATTGTACCATACAATTATGGCCTTTGTAAAAAAATAGAAATGGTTATTCTCAGCACCCTACGAGAGTAGACTGCTAGCGTTTCCGCTGCCGCCCCTCCCAATCGTGGTAGACGGGATAGAGGCCATATATAGCACATGTCAACGCATGGACATGTGTGAGCAAAAAAATGTGAAGCTGCACACAGGGCATTGATCATGTAGCGCGGAACTGTTACACTGACAATCAAGGGAGCGGTTAAATTTTTCCAAATTAAGGGGAGAGAAGATGACAAGAAGGATTGTAAAGCTGGCAATGTTGTCAGCGAATTATGTGTTTTGTACGTATTGTATCGGAGGGGACGACCGGGACTATTCTGCACAACCACCATTTACCTCGCTGTACGTTTCCAGCGGCGGCGTAAGTTACGGACGTGGGAGCGGCAGTAGCGAAGGAAAGGGAATAACGGTTACAGAATTAAATCAGAATGAGCCATTTGGAAGGGGGGTCGCAAGGCACAAAAATTTAGTCCGTAGTATAGTAATTGGAGCGGGGATTACAAGCATTCCAGGGTATACTTTTCGCGATATGAATAATTTGCAAAGCGTTACTTTTGAGGAGCGAAGTCAGGTTACAGATATAGGAAGTGAAGCATTTATGTCGTGTTGCGAGCTAAACTCAATAAATATCCCAAGCAGTGTCCAAACGATTGGTTCACATGCTTTTCGCGGTTGCCGTAGCCTTTCCGCCGTTACGTTCGAACGACAGAGTAGTCTTCAGGAAATATGTGCTAGTGCTTTTGAAGGTACTAACATTATATCCATATTAATTCCGCCAAGTGTCATAAAAATTGACATGGGGGCTTTTTACAATTGCTTTTTACTCAACAACATTACGTTCGAAGGACGCGGTATAACGCAAATAGAGCCTAGGACGTTTGCTTATTGTGGGAGTCTACGAGAGTTAAGGATCCCAGACAATGTTTGGCGGATTGGGGACTGTGCTTTTGAGGGCAGTGGTCTTACATCAATCACAATTCCACCAAGTGTTACAGAAATTAGCAAAGAGGCTTTTCGTTGGTGTAGCGGCCTTGCAATGGTTATCTTTGATCAAGATAGCAGTCTAAATAGAATAAATGACGGTACCTTTGAGGGGTGTAGTTGCCTCGACTATATAACGATTCCCAAAAGCGTTGAATCTATTGGACAGGAGGCATTTGCACGTTGTTTCAATTTGAGTTCCGTAATTTTTGAAGATGAAAGTCAGTTAAAAACGATTGAATCTTATGCTTTTGCGCAGTACGATCTGCCGCTGGAAAGGCACAATGTGGGGTACACCCTTGTAATTAACATCCCCGCTTCGGTTAAAGAAATTGGTCCAGGTGCGTTTGCTGGGACAAAGGTAGACTTATCCATGTTAGCTTCCTGTATACCACAGATACAGACACAGACACAGGAACGGCTGCGCATAGAGGGAACGCACGCATTTTTAAGTAGTATATTTGCGTTTCGTAGTGGTGAAATCAGTGAAAGTAGCAATGACAGTGAGGTGCAAATTACAGAAGCAAACGGTTCCGTCACTGTGTGGCGGCTAGTGGATCCTGTAACACACAAGTGGTGTTTCTATAAGGACAACATATGGCGCTACATAATGTTTCCAGATGTCACGCCAGATGCCAATGGCATGGAGTGTTACGGCGATGGCCACTATCGCCTCTATCATTACCACGATCCGAACTACGGTCCGAACTACGGTCCGAATAGCCCCATAATACAAACAGTCTATTTTGGTGCTATAAATGAAGTGCAAGATGGACAAGACGAGCCAATTGATGAACTTCCACCCGAAGAAGAAGGTGCATTAATTGTTAACCGCCGTCAAAATGCGTCGGTCGATACAACCGTTATTCCTAGCAATGCGTTGAAGCGCGTTTTTGATAATGTTTTTGATAAATACAGGTCTCACGTTAATGGTTTGATTGGTACTAATATTATCGAAATCAAGCCTGACGCTTTCCGGGGTAGTAGTATAGAAAAGGTTGATTGCGAAGCTGGCAGCAGGTTAACAGAAATAGGAGCGCGCGCATTCATGGACAGCAATCTCAGTAACATAAAGATCCCCCGCGGAGTGCTCAGTATTCATCCGCTAACATTTGCGCACAGCCGTCTTTCGTCTATTACTTTCGAGGGGGATACGTTACAAGTAATTGGCGAAGACGCATTTCGTGAATGCGGATCTTTGCAAAGTATTGATATCCCACGGGCAGTGACGACCATAGGGAAGCAGGCATTCTATCGTTCCTGGCTTACGAGTATTAATTTCCATAGCAACAGTGAATTAGGAGAAATTGGTGAGGCGGCTTTTGCATATTGCCGATTAGATAAAATAACTATTCCAGCGAGAGTTACTGTCATAGGGCCACGCGCATTCTTGTTGTGCCCTCTTTCGACTGTCACATTCCAGGGAGACTCGTTAACAACAATCTGTGACGAAGCTTTTTCCAGCTGTAACATATGCAGTATTACAATCCCGCCAAACGTTCAATACATTGGGAACGGAGCTTTTTCTTTTTGCTCCAATTTGAGGGATGTTACAATCCCGCCAAGCGTTCGAGACATCGGGAGCAGCGCTTTTGCTGAGTGCAGCGAATTGCGCAATGTTATAATTCAGTCAAACGTTCAAGGCATTCAGGAGAACGTTTTTTGCGGCTGCACCGGGTTAGTAAGCATCGACTTTGGCTCAATATTGGCCTCGTTTGGCAGTGCCGAGGTTCCCCCTGAACAAAT
>JAIRNU010000032.1 GCA_031257945.1 Holosporales bacterium | reverse complement strand
TTAATGAGATGGTTTGCCCCACATTTCGGACAGTTAGTCATGTTTCAACAAATTAGGCCCTCTGCATCGCATTATAGCAAAATTTTATTTTTCGCCAACTTTTAAATTAGCAGTCTCTTATTTTTATGCGCGGGGTGTTGTTCTTCAGGCATATTTAAATATTCTCCAGAAGTTAGGTTGTTGATGCTTCAGTGAGGCCTATAAGTATTGTATCCTTCGGTAAAATTGCGCAATGCCCAACGGATCCCGCAAATCGAATCCTTGTATAAACGTGACTTTTTGTATTACTTCTTATAAACTGCACTGTGGCCACGATGTAATGTTATTATTGTGCAAAATCACTTATACACGTACGATATCCCAGATGATGTAAATCTTGGGGGCAGTATTGCTATCGATACGGAAACAATGGGACTGTGCTGCCACAGAGACCGTCTTTGTTTGATACAAATCAGTACTGGCGAGGGCAATTGTTATTTGGTGCATTTCCCCGAGCCAGACTTTTCGAAATCCACTAATCTCGTCAACGCGCTAGAAGATGACTCTACCGAAAAGATATTTCATTATGGGCGCTTTGATTTGGCCGTCCTTATACAAAGCTTCAAAATTAATATAAAGAACGTGTATTGCACAAAGATAGCTTCAAAATTGGTAAGAACTTATACGGATAAGCACTCCTTAAAGCATTTGTGTAGCGACCTTCTAGGGGTAAGTCTAGACAAAACAGAGCAATCATCAGATTGGGGGGCGCCAACACTCTCCCCAGAACAGCTAAATTACGCTGGATCGGACGTTGTATACCTGCACAATCTGAAAGAAAAACTCGATGCTCTTCTTGTGCGGGAAGGGCGCATGGAGCTTGCCAAGGCTTGTTTCGAATTCCTCCCGTACCGCGCTATGCTTGACCTCATGGTTGCTGATAATTTCGATATATTTTCGCATTAGGAAAGCCTCATGCTCCATTTTAGAACCACGGGTGGCTTGCTTTGCTACCTAGCATGAGGCGTAAAGCGCTGCGTTACGCCAAAGCAGACGCCCGTTCCAATCGATCGTTAATCGCTAGGCCAATACCGCGCGCAGGCACCGGGGCAACGCGTATTTCCGAATATTTCAGCGGGTTATCCAGTTCAAAAAGCATTTTGAAAAGGTTCGCGGCGGCCTCATTAAGGTCACCGCACTTGCTTAAATTATACTCCCCATAATCATACTCACAAAACCCCAAATACGCCGCCCCAGCGCGTGGTTCTATTTGATTAATTTTCAACGGCAACCTCGTGGCGTAGTGTCTCTTCGCCATTCCTGGGGCTTTTATCACATCTGTAATCGCTGTGTGTTTTGGCATGTAGCCAATGACCTCCCCAATTTCTTCGGCGGAAGTCCCGCCGTATCTTAAAATTGCTGCGTCTCCTTCGGGGGCGGATAAGTCTATGATCGTGGACTCCAGACCCACGCAACACTGCCCACCATCGATAATCAGTGGAACTTTGTTGCCTAAAGTCTCACGGATAATCCCCGCGTTTGTCGCGCTAATTTGCTGCGTTATGTTAGCACTTGGGGCTGACAGCGGATTAGGATAAACATCCAATAAAGCATTAGTTATCTCATGATTAGGCACTCGGATACCAATTGTACTCAGCCCAGCGACGGATAGCGCAGAAATTCCCGCATCACTGTTCATCTTTACAATGATCGTAAGGGGGCGGTGGTGCGAAGTTCCAGGCGCCCAGAACGCCTCTGCTAATTTAACCGCAACATCATTGAAAACACCAATCCGCCGGGCTTTCGCTAAACCGGAAACATGCGCGATGAGAGGGTTGAACGTTGGCCGCCCCTTTATGCTGTATATCGACGCTATAGCTAAATCGTTGGTAGAATCGGCGGCTAGCCCGTATACGCTTTCTGTCGGGAAAACAACAACTTCGCCTCTCTGCAAAAGGTCGCATGCTTGTTGTACTGTATCCATGGCTAACACACGGCAACTATTACTGCAAAGCACAAAATACTACATTTTGCGTTGTTTTGCGATAGGCCTTGTTCTGGCGTCATCTTGTTTTGTTTTAATCCTCAGTACGCCACACATTTATTTGGGTTTAATTTCGCAACGCTTGCAGTAAGCCGTTACTGTAGTAATACTCTCCCAATACTAAGCCTTCAAATATTTATAAGATTCAGTCAATTATTTAACTTTTCGCGGATGTACTTTGAAAAACGGCTTTTTTCGCTCATACTTTTTTCTCATTTGATATAAACCTGGACAACACAAAAAAACGAGTAAGAGGGGTAGCTTTAATGTTTGAGACCTTAAAAGATGCCATCAAGATCTGCATTACAAACACCAACGACGAAATTCGGGCGATGACGGATTCTCAATGCATTTAGTCAACTATGTTTTTTTTGCTATAAGATACTAACAGCAAAACTGAGTGTAAAAATAGGATAGAAGGGACTAGGATCCGCAGCCAGCCATTACAACCGTGATAAGTGCGAATACTCGCAATGCCGCACTTTATTCGCTGCAGTTGTTTCAAATAAACAAGTCCCATACTTATATTGTTCAAAAAGTTGTAATAGCCTTACGTTAAGTTCTGCAAGTATTTCTGGTGTGATTGGAACGACAACTTCATTGCTTCGGCCAACGTCTATCCTTAATTTTATTGCTCTGACGCTTATACTCGCATTTATACTAGCATTTATATTTGCGCTTATACTTGCATTTGTGCTTGCCCCGTCCCGCTTCCTTTGCTCAAACATTTTCGCTTCAAGCGGAAGTTGAATCTTCCCGCAACGCTTGATTTCAGATTTTGTTGGAAGGACGCCGGTTTTGTAATCTATAATACAAACCCTGCTGTCTGGCCGTACGTCAGCTCTGTCAATAATTCCATGAAAATCGAAGAGTATCCCGTCTATTTCGAAAGTCATTTGGACTTTTTCTTCTGTAGCAATACTGACATTTTTGGCAGTTGCCTCTTCGAATTCTTTTTCGAACACGGTAAATGTAGGCATGAGGCGCAAAAATAGCTTATAAGAAGATTGGTTTTGGGCAGCTAGTTTTTGGGCAAAATCTACCAGCCCTATCCCCCTGGCCAAGCAGTCTTGTTTGAAATACTGATCGAGAATGTGGTGAGCCAAGCGCCCAAAATCCGTCGCTGTACTAAAGAGAACAATCGGATACAGCTTTAGGATTTTTTTCGCGTAAAGGGCGTACGGATCGTCGATAAAAAGCTGTAAATCCGTTATGGAAAAGGACGTTGGGCAGTTCGATGTGGCAACACTGGCCTTGGCTTTTGGCGGCGCTGGAAACTCACGAGAAACGGTTCTGTGCGCGAAAATGTCCGCGATTTCCTGTTTTGGGACACTATCCAAAAAGCGATGTTTTATACGCGTATTGGTGGCACTGCATGTTAAGTACACCGCAGCGCTTCGTGCCGTTATGTAATCGAATGTGTCGGCCTCCAGTGATAATTGGTAGTCAGGATGCGCTGTTAGCATTTTGCCGCATGAATCCTGTCGATACCAAGCGTTTTCTTCCATCGATGGCAAAATAGCAATATCGTAATCGTAGGACATTGCCACTTTCGTTGGGAATAGGAGTATTGCTCCACTATTATCTTGGTCAAAATGGAATTGCGCCGTCGTTGATGTATCAAAATTCTCAGGACAGTCTTTACTATCTTTATAGAGTAATATCCTTTTTATAAACTCTACGTATTCTTCCAAAGACACAGTATACCCTATATCATATTGCTCGATTTCTTCAAAAAAATCAGTAAAAGGATATGGCTGTTCGGACATTAATTTCCAAAAGCGCAGCATACAATCCTTATGTAATGCTATGAATTGGGGGATCGTGTACTGGCTAGTTGCATTACCAGTTTCTTCCAACTGGGTTAACGGAGCCAGCAGGAGCTTAATTTCTTGAATCCATGGCGTTAGCGGGGCAAGCCGTTCGTAGTGCTTTGTAATAAGCAAAATTTCATCAAGAGAGGCTTCCTGCTTCACTATCAACTTGGAATCGATTATTTCCGAGGATGTACTAAAGATTTGCAAAAGAAACATGTCGGCGTTCGCTTTAAAATTGCGGGACGCCGCGTTTCGTCCCTGGCTACAAAGCAATTGCCCAAGCGTCGCGCAGCCTGGATTCACAAGGAAATTGCAAAAATCAAGGATGAATGTGCCGCCAGCGGTGTTGCTGTAGAGGTTTGTCGCTGCGTACGTACTTTTGACGTGCAAAAGATTAAGTTCTGACTTAATTTGGGACAAAAGCAATGCGTCGTCGGAGATTATTGCTATTTTTTTCTCGGGGTCTTCTGTGGAGACTTTTTTAGCTATAGTAGCAACGGCAATAGCTTCGTCTGCGGGGGCATCAAATTCCCGAAAGAAAAATGTTGTTGCGGGGTGGGGTTGGTCATCCAAAGTAAGCGTTGATGGGAAACTAAAGCACCAATCTTCCATTGCTAAAAAACTGCGTAAATTGTCGATGCAGGGGAAATGACACTGCGGAATGGTGTCAATAAAAAACAACTTGAAGCCGGCGTTTCCCCATTGATAGCTCCGGCGTTTCTGGGGGGGTTGCAGGCTTCGAAGTTCACTCCAAATATTACCCGCACAATAAGCATTCCAATTCTTTCCTATAATACTCCAAGCTTGTCGCAATACTATACTGTGTAAATTCCTGTAAAAAGGGATTTGCCCCAGGGAATCGCTGTATTTTTGGCACAAATCCAACGTTTTTATTATGTTTCCCGTTATTTGGAGGCATTCCAAAAAAGAAATACCATCAACCTCGTTATGTACATCATTTAGAATACTGGTGAATACGTGTTGTCCCCTCGCCGCCGGCCTCTCCATCATATCAAATGATACAATCCGGGGGATTACCCCGCTATTAGTGAAATGCGTATCACTTTCATAAGACTTCCGGAATTCATTGGTTAGGCGGATAACGCCACCATAAAAAGGTGTAATTATAATACAATTCAAGTAATCGACGGCATCGCAGAGAAGACCGCGAATATTAGCAACGATATCCTTCATATTCGTTTTCTTGGCTACCTTTGATCCAATCGAAACTCTATCCGCCGGTTTTTCGCCATTTTTGAGGGCTCCTTCGTTAGCGGGAAATGCTCAGCGAATCCGGCGGCGGCTAGGTGTTCCGGCGGCACTCCCTTACTAATCAGGTACTTTACCACACTAACCGCGCGAAATGCCGAAAGCTCCAGGTTCGAATCGAATGTATCGTTGTGGATAGGTATTTTATCTGTGTGCCCATCGACAATTAAAACCCAATTAATCGTCTTGGGGATACGGCTAGTTACATCATTTAGTGCCTCTACAAAGGCATCGAGTACGGCCGCCCCTTGCTTTCCAATTTTGTCAGACCCCTGCGGAAATAAGACCTCTGCTTGAAATACGAAGCGATCCCCGACAACTCGTATATCAGACCGCCCCCCGATCACATTCTGCAATAAAGCGAAAAAGTCAGACCTATACTTAAGCAGCTCCGGGTTTTGGAGAATATTCTCTGGGATTTGCTTTTTCAACTCCTCTAGCTCTTGGATTACTGCCCTAAGTTCGGTAGCTTTTTGGGCCAATGCGGCCTCCATCTGTGATTTTATCTGCGATTCCTTTTCGTTAGCCTGCTTTTTTTCCGTATCCAACATCAGGTTTAATGCGGAAATATTCGCCCGTAGCAGCTCTATTTTTTCCTGCAAGCTCTTGTTGTCAGCCTGAAGAGTTGTCTCGCTATCTTGCGCTTTTTTAAACAGGCACTGCAATTCATTAAATTGCTGCAGGAGGCTTTGCATTTGTTGCTCTAAAGCATCTCTAGCACCTTTTAGGTTAACATTGTCTGAGCTAGTTTGCGCAAATTGCTTCTGTAAATTCCAAAACGCAATTTGTAGCTTTTTCAATGACGTATCGCTATCGCTTAACGCGCCGGACAAAAATACGTGCGAAATGAAGAAACCCAAAATAACAAAAATAATAATTATCAACAACGAAGACAAGGCGTCAACGAAACAGGGCCAAACGTTGAAATCCTGCCCATGATGTTTTTTCCACAAGATCATACGGGGCTACCTACGAACAAAAATTCTCGCCCACAATAATGAGGGACAGACCACGGGCACAAGGAGCTTTGAGTGAAGTTCATTGTAAACTTGACTAGAACTGCCGCTGGCACCATGGTATCAGAGAAAATAGCAGAATTCTATAGCATAGAAAAGCATAGAACCTCAGCACAATCGCCATTCTTGTTGTGGTTCTGCGTAGTCTACGCCCCGTAAACCCTTTCTTAACCTCTATTTACTATCCTTTGCTTGGGTAGGTTTTAAAATAGTGGTTTAGCTATGAATATTTTGAAGATTGGGCTGGTTGCTGCGATTTTGTGGCAAAGCAGCTCAGGGTAT
>JAIRNU010000092.1 GCA_031257945.1 Holosporales bacterium | reverse complement strand
ATTAATCAGGAGCTGCATAAGAAGAAAAACAGTGCGATTGCAGCTTTTAATACAATGCGCAACATGAAATGTAAAGTGTTCGACGATACGCTTATTCTTGGCGAACCAACAAAGAAAATAGACCTGTTGCAAAAGCCGGTTCTACCCAGCAGAACGCAAGGGCTAAAAATGGCTTACGCAACAGCTCTAATGAATGATGTCCTGAAGGTGCTGAAATTGGATGTTCCTAAGACACTGCAGCGTCAAGATGTGGAGAAGCGGTTACAGACGAAGTAAGGGGGTGGGAAAACGGGCCGCGAATTACAGTTTGTGGGCTTGCTTGGCTTGTCGGACACACTATCTTAGATATTGCGGTCTCTACTTCATTCAAAGCGAGCACTACATTGCCAAGCTTACGCAAGTCGATTTTGTACCCCTCCCAACCCAGTTCAACCTCAAAGCAGTCTACGAAGAAGGTGGGTTCTTCGGATAGAGCGCTCAATTCTGGATAATTCTTGCACAATTGACGCACAGTTTGACGCCACCCCTGTAGTACGGAACCAATTGTTTCACCAGATATTCCGAACTGCTGGTATGCATCATCACCAGGAAAGCGATTACCAAATGCAAACCATAAAAAGGCAAACAAAGCGTCAGTCGTATTAGCGAGCAACTCAACGGCATACTCCGCAAGCTCTTTATTCGGTTTTCTCTTTCTAAAATATCTACCATAGCTACCATCAACCTTCTCCCGGACTACCACATCGCAAAACGCGTCACAAGACAAGCCGAATAGCTGCTTTTGGGCTTTGTCCATTATTGTTGCGCACTCTCTTGCTTCTCGCACCGCAAACGAAAGAGAGCACACGTCCTCTTTGCCTGACTGGACATCTCGCAAAAACGCGTTAAACGCGGCAGCGAGACGTCCAAACAAAATTCTACAAACACAAATTATGTTTGCACAAGTCTTAGCATTAAAGGTTGGTGTTTCTAGCAACGCTATTTGTTTAGGTGTTATTTGTTTATCTTCTGTAGCTTGATCAGTTTCGCCAATGATCGTCTTTTTTCTTTTTTCAATTTCACTGCTTGTAAATGTCGGCAATACTACAGATGAACCTGGGAATTCTGGGTATAAAGAGGCAAAAGACACTCTCTGAGCCATCGTACTATCAAACCATAAGTCGTCTTCCACTACGTGTTTTCTATGGTGATGCCTCCTCCTTTTGCCTGCCACCACTACGCTTTCGGTGTCCACACTATATGCCGGCTCCATCACGATTGTAAATAATAACAAGATACCCCAAAAATGCTTCCATAACATATCAGCTCTCAATATATTGAAACCAATCTATTACGTGTTATGACACAAAAAGATTAATAAACTGTAATTCGCGGTATGTTTTCCCCCACCTGGCCCAAAAATTTCCCCAATGCAACAATTTTCGTAAATCTCGTAAAAGTGTGCATGTACATTTGTGTGGACGGGGTATAATGGTTGTAGGCGGTCGTTTCGTTTGATTATGCATGTTCCCCTTGGTGATACACAGTGTTTTTGAAAAAATAGTGCAATTTGATGTTTGCGATGTTTCTTTTACTTCAGGAAGAGGGGAGCATACGATACTTCCCAACCACGAACCTTTTTTTACAAGTATTCTGCCTGAGGCTGTTTATTTTACGACGACCAGCGAGTCCCTTAGTGGAGTTCCCGATAAAAATGAAAAAAAGGAGCGGGAAAAAGTGTTGCTTAAAGAGGCGGGTTTTCTGCGGTTTGATGGCCAGCGCTGTGACGTTTGGATTTTGTAAGCATATTTAACAAGCAAAAAGAAAAAATAGAAAAAGTCGCCCCACCGGCAAACGCTACAGACGGAGAATCAAAGAAAGTATTTAGTTTGCCGGCCAAGATGTTGCTGAGCAACAGGCTGAAAGCGACAACTATGTAATAAACGGAAAAAGCAGTCGCGATGTTGTTTTTTTGGGCGAGCCCAGAGACCATAGCCAAGAGGGTGACTTGCGACATTCCTATGTGTAGCCCAAACAATATACCGCTTGCCGTTACACACTGTTCAGTTTGGGCAAAAAAGGTGACAATGTGGGCGATAGCCTGCACAACAATTGATCCCTTTAACAGCGTTTCCTTTCTTATTCGCCGAGAGATTAGGCTTGTAAATAGTGCACTGCCAAAAGCACACAAATTATAAAGGGCAGCAATTAATGGGATTGATTCGATTGCAAAGCCAACACGACGGGCTTTTATTATTAGGAATGATTCACTAAAGCGGGCAAACATTAGAAACGCCGCGGCCAACAAGAATTTCCAAAAAAACTTCGAAAAATTGAGGGAATTAAGGGAATTGGGGGGGGTTGCGAAAGTGTCCGCAGCGGTTTCTAGGCCCTGCGTTTTTGCTGCTATTATTTGTGGATCTTTTACTAAACGCTTAGAAATAAAAAAGGCAACGATGGCCGGAATCAATGACAGCAAAAAAACAAGACGAAATTTGTTCCCAAGTAATTTTAATAATATGTGGGCGAAGTAGCCGCCACACATAGCACCGCCAGCGAATAACATATATTTCGCGCCGTAAAAGAAGCTGCGATTTTTTTCTACCGTTGCTTCCGCTAGCATGGCATCAGAGGGGCAAGACCGAAGCCCCTTAGCGATCCTATCAAAAATTTTTACTATAAATATTGATACAGTTCCAGTTGTAAGGGCGAAGCACCCTTTTGATAGTATGCTTAGTGCCGTTCCGCTGACGACGAAAATTTTCCGCTTTTGTATTTTGTCGGAAGCGTATCCAGAAAAAAATTTCGAGACGAAGGCGGAGAAAACGGCCCACCCCTCGATAGTTCCAATTTGTTGATATGTTAAATTGAGGTCTTCTACAAGAAACGTTGGCAGCGTTGTTGAAACCATCATAGAGGCAATTGTTGAGAAAAAGACTACGCAGATAAGCGGGATGATATTCTGCATGCGTACACTTTGTTCAATTTGCTCAATTGTGCTGTTGTCTGGGGGCACGGACTGTTGCTAAACATTATCAAGGTCAGCACGCCATTATGTCCTTTTTTTACTGTGTGTTTCAAGAGACTTGCTCTTTTCTGTTACAACTATAATTACTTACCTATTCGCCGGCCCTCCCCCAACCTTGATGTTGTTAGCGAATAATACTGAATTCCGCATGCCAATTGGCAAAAATGTGTACTGTGTGAGCGCGACGCAGTCAGAAAATCATCCTCGGCGGTTCGTTGAGTATTTCCTTTGTTCCTATCCACGTATCGAACCCAAGATTATGCTCGCCGCCTAAAACAACCCCCCTTTTGCATTTTTGATCAATTTTTATAAAAAATCGCGTCGTCGTAAACGCTGGAACATACGCTCGGCACAACCGCACTAAGTGTTCAAAGTTTTCCCCACGTTTATACGGGTTGAAAGTCGCGCACTTTTCCCAGGTCACTTCACTAATAACAATTTTTATGCAGACATTTTGCCGCCAAACTCTTGTGCCTAAGGTAGAATCGGCGCCTAACGTGTTCATATTGCCTAAACCCCCGCCAATCCTTGTAACCTCTTGCGCAGATATTGCAAAAAAATCGCCACAGAATTCGCTAATACAAATACTTGCATCCAAAAAAGAACATAATATTTGTTTTAAATTTGTTGTTGAGCGGATTCTTTGCCAAAACATACACTTATAAGAAATTAAGTATTTCAGGAGGTCTGATGCGCTGTTATTCGCGGCAGAGTCAACGCCCCCAAAAGACGTAATCAAATCGCCTATAAGTGAATCTGTAACAGGGATATCCGCATAGCCAGGGATGCCGTTGTTGGATTCATAAAAAAGGGAAATAATTCGATGGTTAAAGATGTCCAAGAAAGAGGACAGCGCCGTGTCCCCAGCACGCAAATTCCTGAATACTCTTTCAGTATAAATCAGGGCTAGCGGCCCCTGCCGCCCGGCAATCCCAGTAAAATTTACCCAAAGGATTGGTTGAAAGGTGCCGCTCCCCTTTCCCTTTATTTCAATTTTATGTACTTCTGCCGGGGAGGTAGCATACCGCACCATTGCCCTAAAGCGAATTTTTGCCCCGCCATGCTGCACGGGCAAAAGCCTGAAAAATCTGCGCAGGATATGCACAGCCTTTGTGAATTCGTAATTGTACGGAGCAGCTATTAGCCTTTTTACTTGCGTAGAGTGGAATTGTTCCTCCTTTGGGTTTATATCACTAACCGCATTGGTATTTATACTCATATTACTTCACACATATCAATAAATCGTAAAAAAAGAATAGGCTATAGGAACATTTGCTCCCCAGAAATAGCGTCCAACTTAAAAGCCTCAACATTGTCCAGCACTAGCGACAATTCAACGAATGTATTAATCTGACAATTCATGGAGAAATATTTTTGCAAAATTGCTGATAATAGGTACCAAGACGCCAAGCAATCCGTCTTTTTTAGATGAATCTTTACGTGCACACCATCGACTACACCCCTCCAGGCATCACTGCCGATACGCCTAGTAGTATGCGCAACATGTACAGACACCATTTCCCGCAGCATCGATACCGCCGAACTGTGTTCTTGGTCGCTAACATGCATAAGCAATACTTTCCTTAAATTCTCGGAGATATCGTTATTTTGGCTGTACGGAAAACCAAGGTAATTAACAGATAATTGGGCTATCAATTTCGCGTTATTCTTTCCCTTTTTTAAAGAATACTGCGGGATAACTGGCGTTTTTATGCATGTAATAGCATTTACCGGCAACGCCATCTCTATTTGTAATTTGGTATTCTGCTGAACATCTTCGGCAAGGAATCTATTACTACAAAGAGATTTCGTATAAACTATATATTCGCCGGCATTAGCAGTATTAAAATTTGCATCAACAAATGATATCTCCGTATCGATTCCATAAATATTTTTGTGATGCGTGGGGTAGTTGCGGCTCCACCACAAAAAGTTTGCGCTATTAGGATTATTAGCACTCGCAATGTTAGCCTTGCTTTTAAATGAAAAATAGGGCTGGATTTCCTGCGGTTCGCTAGATTGCCCGCCCAGCGCGAACACCTGTTCGATATCGTATATCTCTACAGTTCTGTCTTTATAGGCGTTTTGACTTACATGGTAGAAAACGCGTTTTTCTGTTAGCGGAATTGGGTCAGTCGTTGCGGAAAATAAATTTACTATTGGGGTACAGTATAGCCGCAAACTATCTTTAGTAATGTCGTTTGCCCATTCATTAGTTGCCTCCGCAAGGGGAAACAAGATCTTTATTCTATTTGTTTCCAAAAAAGTACTGTCGCGCAGGTACCGCAAGAAATTTAACTTTGTAAGCTTAAAGAACATAAACTTTTCCGGGAAATGGAAGTACTCCTGCAGTAAGTGATACGCGTGGCTTTCTTGATCTTTAGGGTTAACGGCGACTTCATCGCGCTCTAACCCCAAGCGAACCAACGAATGTGGCAACATCGGCAGCGCAACCATGTCCTCCCCTCGCGCGCAGTATGTTAGTGATTTATGCGATGTTAGCGCCATATAAAACTGCTTTTTGAAGTTTTGTTCGTCTATGTTGATATAAAACACCAGATTTCCAAGGTCTAATGCTGAAAAATTGCCCCCAAAGCTCTCCAATACAACTTCGCACAAATACGTTGTTTTTTCGCCAAATTTTCTATACCCAAAGTCTATGGTATTAGGAATCGTTGCAAACTTATAATCTTCAGACGGGACTATCGTAATATTTGCAATCCTGATCGGGTATAAAATCAATGGGTATATTGTGGAGAATTTACACATATTGCCGTCTGAGGCGTACGCGAACAGCTCTGTCGCCCTCTTTATTAAGCATCCATTCGCGGGCGGTTTATTCCCGCCATCATTAACCCTGAATTGAGCAATGGACATAGCTGGGAGGGGCCTATTAAGATGCGGATACAATACATCTATTAAAGCATTCGTTAAACTAGAAGCTGCGTTATCGATTTTATGCTGAATATTAGCAGTTAAAAATGCGAACGATTCTATCAGGCGGGCAACGTGCGGGTCCGCCGTTTCGATACTATCGAAATTAAGCCGCCCTGCGATTTTTGGGAATTCCTTCGCAAATTCTGCCCCCTCTTTCCGGAGGAAGTCGATTTCCCTACTGTAATAGTCGAGGAATTCCTTATTAGTTGATGCGATACTCAACAGCCTAATACCCCCACATCCTGGCATTTCCTCGAATTAATACGAATTGCCGCGGTCCCTGACGTAAGGGTGACATTGAACAAGCGGATAAGTCAATAGCGTGTTCGCGGCCCAATCCGGCCGCTGAAACGCTTATGCAGCTACTCTGCTCAAACTAGAGCAGCGAGAGCGACTTCTTTGTTACTTTCGCCCCTGCCACGTCTTACTTACAAAATCGGTATTGCTACTCCAAAATTATCAAATCATCATCCGCAGGCTCAAAAATTATCAGATCATCATTCGCAGGCGGCGCTGGTTGCGGCGCTAATTGTTGTAAGCGCGCTACAGCAGGGGCATACCCTTGCCCTGCGGCACGGCGATACCACTCTATAGCGGCATCCACATCCCGCAGCACCCCGCTTCCGAATTCAAGACACCGTCCATAGTTATACTGCCCTACCGCATCATCTTGATCTGCAGCTTGTTTGTAGTAACCTGCCGCAAGCTCTACGTCCTGCCGCATCACTCCGATTCCTGACTCGCAACACTGCCCATAGCGACACTGCGCGTCGGCACTCCCTCGACGAGCAGCCTCTTGAAAGTACGTTACTGCGGTATCAAAATCCCGTGGTACTACTATTCCGTGCTCGAGACACCGTCCATACTCGTACAGACCATCGGGATTATTGTCTTCTGCAGCTTCGCGATAACACTGCACTGCGGCAGCAAGATTTTTGAGCACTCCATCTCCATTCTCTAAAAGTCTTCCATACGCAACCCGCGCTGGATAATATCCCCTCTCAGCGCAGGCTCTTAAAAGATCTGCTGGAGTAGTTTGTCCGTCGTCTATGGCCCCTTTTTTTAAAAGTAGTGCATAGCGACACTGTGCTGCAGTATGCCGTTTGCTCGCGGCATTCTTGTAGTAAAATGCTGCTACATTGAAATCTTGTTTCACACCTCGTCCAAACTCATAACACACTCCTAATGCATACATTGCTGGGAGATATTGTTGGTCCGCGGCTTGCCGGAAATATTGTACTGCAATAGTAAATTCTTGGCCGGCTCGCTGAAGACGCTCTCCTTCCTTAAGACGGTCATTATGATAAATATCACACCCCTGCTGATAATGATCACGTCCCGTATTATAAATTCTTTCACTACTTGCATACAATGAGCCAATAAATGTAAGCGCAAGAAAAACTAAAAAACGATGTAATGTAAACACAAAGAGCTCACAATAGAATTACCTCATTGTTTTAGTATATTATATTTTTTTATTATGAACAACGCCTTCAATACATCTTAATTGCTGTCCGTGCGGGACGCCAAGTTTAATTCTCCACCAAGGGAGAAGACGGCAGAAATCCAGGCCACTGCTAGAATTAAAGGCCGAGACTTCCTGCCGTATTTGTCTAAGAATTAAATAGCCCTTCCCCCAGGTTTTTTTGTAGCGAATTATACCAAAATATTATAACTCCCCGACTCTGTCCTAACCAACCGCCGGATTATCCTATTTTTGAGGTTCCGCATCTACAGCCTCCTTCTTTTCATTCAATGCTACGAATTTCTTGCTTAACCCAAAAACGGAAAACAACCACAGCGTCGCAATCACAACAACAAGCGGCCCAAGAATCGGCGCCAAAGAAAGCAGCGTCGTACCCCCGCCAAAAATCGCCAGTAAAATCGCTTGAATCATCGCGCCGCCGGATTTACCGAAGCGCCCACCGATAACTTCAACTGCAGCTTGCCCCTTCGCCTTCAGCTCTGAATCAAGCGGGATATATGCCATCTGTTTGGTAGAATCAAACAGGGAGTATTTCGTCCCTTTGCATGTTACGTTTTGGACCAACCCAACTGATACCGTTAACATTACTAACGTTGTGGTAATGAATGCCAAATTTACCGGGAAATCCGGACTATTCAACCGAGTGAAATTCAAGAGGAAGAAGAACAAAACACTCGTAATAATGACTATTATCGGATTCACCAATGCTGCTGTTCTCCAGCTGCACCGCCGCAAAATGTTCATCCCGATGAAAGTGAAGAAAATGGTAAAAATGCCGGTAGACTGGCTCAGAACACTCATGAAGTGGCTATAGTCATTCCGGTCAGGGAATGCGATTTTTACTTGGCTTTTCCATACGAGTTCTACAAGATTAATACAAATATTATATCCTAGGACAATCATCAAAATTAAGCCTAAGTAAGATGACTTAAATATATACTTAAAGCTTTCGCCCAAAGACAACCGCAATTTTTCCTTTTTCTTTTTCACCTGCGTCGGATCGAAGAATTTAGGATCTGTCAGGACGTTCTTCTGCATCCAATTGTAAATGAACATGATTGCCAGGCACCCTAGCGTTATCGCCACGGTAAGTACGCGTAAATTTGCGGCATACCCGTCCCCAAGGCCGGCTGCTTTAGCCGCAGCTCCAACGCGCGAGCCGTACTTCAATATTTCGCCGGAGAAAATGAGGCCGAAATTCCCGATCAGCCCGTAAAAAGCGTAAAACCGTTTGGATTCTGAGATTTTCGTTGTAGCATTGGCGAACTGCCAAAACAGCATACTAAGCACGACGCTGCCCCACAATTCCGCCATTATATAAAAAAGACTGAAACTCCAATTCCCAATCGCGGCAATTGGCCAGTACAAGCTTTTCGGGGCGGTCTCGCGGATGGCCTGCATGGTCGCTTCACTCATATGAAGGCTAGAGACCAGGGGATTAATAACAAAGCCGAACAAGGCGAAAAATATCATGAAGGCCGACACCAACGTGTAGAATATCTTTTCGCTACTCATCAGGTTGGCCATTTTAACGTAGAAAAACATAAACAGCACAGCACACGGCAAGACCCCCCCTAATTTAAGGAAACTTACGACTTCTGCGCCACTTCCCGCCGCTGTAATCACAAGAACGTCCTTGGTGTCGCGCATTAACGTGTAGTTAAATAGCACGAACAGCATCATCAAGCCCATAGGCAAAAATTTCTTTAATTCGTAGTTATGGATTGGCCATAGATAATTGCGCCATCCTGTAAAATCCTGAACTGGTTGCTCTGCTTTAGTATTACTCATACAAAAATCCTCAAAAAAGTCGAACGTGTATTAAAGCGCGTTAATGTGAATTTTCTTAGCAGGTTTCCATTGTGTCGACCTTGGACCACACCACCAGACATACGCGTCTTGTCGCTGCTGCGCATAGCGTCTTTAGGGCCAATAGCTGCGGCTCGGGAACCTCCCTGGTACCGCATAGGCGTCGTGTTTTCCTAAAATCCCCATATAAAAAATCATATAAACAGACTATTACTTCAAGGTACGTTCGAAAAAACTACTCGTTACTTTACACAGTACTATTATGCCTATTAAAAATCAAGCCCTTTGCTCCTGTTTTTGCTACTTCTTCATGATTTTTTTCACCACTAATACCAAATCTCGAAAATGGTGTTACAGATGGAACCAATGAATGCTCTGGGACGGAAGGCCTTTCCGGAGCCACATCTGTCATGCTATCAATGGGATTTGGTATCAGAAAGTAGCGCTACACTCCCCCAACCAACTACTGGAGCTGTTGTCGCCATCCTCCAAGCTTCAACTTCTCTAGCAACCCCATCCTCCGCTAAAAGAGAGATCATCTTTATAAGCGCCAGAACATAGTAAACTACAAAAGCAAGATCCTCCCCTTCAAGCGTCCTTATCAAGTTACAAATCTGTACGTAGGCATTTCTAGCTACACAGATGCTTAAAGGGCTAAACCCGGCAGCATTTCTTTGGTTCATCCAAACATCCTTGTCATGAGAATAAAACTCAGTACACCTTCGATCTGAACATATCGCACACGTATAATGAAGGATCCAGTTATTGCTATCGTCGGCTTGTATGCCCTCATTAATATAGTTGACAAAAGCATTATAATTCATGCCTTGCACAAATCTTGCGAAAAATGGGTCGTACAATAATTCAGACACTCCCGTACCAAAAAAGAAAACCAGCGCGGCTAGCTCCAGCAATTGATCCGTTGGTGTTCCGGTATTAAACCAAAGCGCTGCTGCTGGCTTGTCTATGGGCTGACCAAATAGCGTGAAGCGATTAACTCCTATCGTTCCCGAATTATCTGGCGTATCTTTCCCATACCGGAAAAGCAGCTCTCTGCCCCATTCTTGTACATCAGCAGGTCGAACACATGACGCTGGTAGACCGCGCCCCTTTCTTCCGCGAATAATAGTCCCAAAAAACATAGACATTCTATTGTCCAAGATCAAACACATATGAGAAAAAATATGTAGTGAAAAAAGCCTGAAAAGCCCGAAATAAAAAATACAGTATTCACAAAAAGCAAAAAGGCCTCCAGAATGAAGTTAGAA
>JAIRNU010000053.1 GCA_031257945.1 Holosporales bacterium | reverse complement strand
TTGAAGTTAATTCCGATAAATTCGTTTTCTATCCGGAACTTTCCTTCGCTCACGGCAATGTACCACCTCGCAAAAACAAATGCATTTTACACATTTTGTATGTTCGGGTCAAGTGTAGCCCCAGGGGTGGGCGGGGGCTTGGGATGGCTCCCCCATTTAAAGGATATCACAAAAAGGTTAAGGAACAATTAATACTTTGCGAATACTTGCCCACCAAGGGAACCAGGGGATACAGGCCCCGCCAGCTCAGTCTCCCCAGAAATCCAGGAGGTACACTACAGCCCCTTCAAAATCTCCAAGAATCTTGGTGGATACGCTACCGTTACCACTATCAAAATCGCCAAAACACTAGAAACGCAGGAGGTCACACCATCGCTCCCCGCCAAACCTCAGTAACACAGAGGGGTGGGTGGCGGGCACTTCCAACTAGATGCAAGAACTGCCATTACGCTTGTTTCAAGTGCTTGTTCCAACCGCTGAATACCGCGCATTTCAAGGGATAGCTGGATGTGTAGGGTACTGAGACAATTTGTTTTTATTACAAAAAGTTATGCAGATTTTTTTGATAGCCACTCTCCAAGGCTTCGCAAAAAACTTGAAGTAAAGGAGGCAACGGGCATTATAAACAATGCCCCAACAAAACCGCAAAGAGTTAACCCTGTAAATACAGCGAAGAATATCCATATAGGGTGCAAGCCTATTTCATTCCCAACCAATTTAGGCGTTAAGAAATTGGACTCGAATGATGAACCAAAAAAGTACAATGCCACAAGCAATAGCATTGGTGTAAACCCAATCCCTTGCCCAAATCCAATAAAAATTGCGCAAAGAAAGGCCATGAGGATCCCTATAAATGGGATGAATGTTAGAAGACCACTTAGTACTCCAATTAGGATATACGGTTTGACGCTCAGTAAAAATAAACCAATTGTGTACAAAGTCGACATTATAGCACTTACACGTAATTGCCCAACCATCTGCTTTTTTATGGACATTTTGATATTAGGTGCTGCAAAATCTAGGAAATCTGTGATTTTGATGGGGATGTACCGCCGCATTTTCTTAGCCAAGTTGGGCCAATCCTTTAGCATATAAAATGACAGAATGGACGACATGAAGATGGACGAGGAGATACTTATCACAGACTTCGCTTGATCAAACAGCGACCCAGAATAGCGTATCAATAATTCGGTCACTGTTCCTAAACTATTTAAAAGGTACTCCTTTATCCTCGCCGAATTTATATCAACATGAATATGCATTTTTGTCGCAATGGTATTTATTGTCTCTGGGACCCAATTCGAAATAAAAGAAATCGATTCTCCGACATTTTTACTATAATGGGTGAAGTGTTTATAAATAAAAAAAGAAAACACGAAGAAAATCATAGCGATAAAAACTACCACAGTCAAAATGATTATTGCCGCCCCAATCGCACGCGGTATTTTTATTTTTTGAAGCTTTGTGACATAGGGATGCAGCAACAACGACAAACAATATGAAAAAATGAAAAGAAGAATAACGTCGAATATCTTGAAAAAAATCAGCAATGCGACACAAGCAAAAACAAACAAAAGCACCGTAGCACGGAATTTTTCCTCACTTTGGTACAGGCTTTTTAGCAATTGGTAAGTAGACATATTTATCGTTTGCTAGCCAAAACTGCTTTGTAAAAAACTTTTGAGTATGCGAAAAAGGATAATAGCGTAGTCGACAATACAACTACATAAAAAACGGCGACTACACTTTGCTGTTTTTGCAATAAAAAAGCGCCCACGTTACAATTCTTGCAGGTATCGAGTATTTTACAAACAAATAAAAAAGGAGGTAGTAGTGACAAAAAAGTAGTATGCAACTTACTCACAAATACCGGGTTTATTTCAAGTTTAATCTTCATAATTTTTGATATGAGTACACCGCTAACGATCAATATGTCCCGTATAAAAACTGCCCAAAACAAAGCTTTAACCTCGCTATATAGCGCAAGATACGAGAAAAAAGTTAATAATTTATCGGCTAAAGGGTCGATGTATCGCCCCAGCCTCGACTGTAAATTGAACTTTCTTGCCAATGATCCGTCCAGCCAGTCGGTAAACCCGGCTACACAAAACAGGAAAAGGGCTAACTTGTAATTTTGCTGGGAGTAAAAAATAAAGACAAACGGCGCAGCAAACACCCGAAAAACAGTTAAAAAATTGGGGATTGTTGCAATTCTCTCGTATTTCCTTCCCTCCGCAAATTTTGGAGCTGCCATCTTACTCGTTACCCGTTACCTATCACCTGTGAAGCTCTATTCTACTAAAAAAGAACGCTATTTCTTTTAAGGCAGTCTCAGGGGAGTCCGAACCATGCACCGAATTAAAATCCACAGATTCCCCAAATTCGTGCCGAATAGTCCCCGGGGCCGCGCTACCTGGATTCGTTGCGCCCATAACCTCGCGGTACCTCTCTATTGCGTTCTCTCCATCCAAAACTTGGGCAACGATTGGGCCAAGTGTCATATTGCTACACAAATCGTTATAAAATGAGCGCTCGGCATGGACGTCGTAAAAGGCCATGGCATGCTCCTTTGTGAGGCGAATCATCTTTTGCGCGATGATCTTTAGATCGGCGCTTTCTATTCGATCATTGATCTTACCTATCAAATTCCTGCGCACAGCATCAGGTTTGATAATGGAGAGTGTTTGTTGTACTGACATAAAAAAATTATCTCTTACCCCGAACTACTTGATTGTGACACAACAATTCACAAAAAAACATAGCTTTCTGCGAACATGCACAAAATTGCCTGAAATTTTCAGTAAGACAGGCTCTCCACTAATCTTCTTCGCTATCAACAGTATCATCATCAATTTTATTCTGAATAGCCTGGATCATGATGTTCGCGCGGGCCATCATATCCTCTGCTGTTTTTTCGTTGCGGCTAATTGTATCAAAAGCTTTTCTCGCTTTCTTAAAATTGCCAGTTTTATAGTGGATAACCCCCTCGAACTCTTTAGCTAAAAGGAAAAAACCACCATTGGCCTTTTTGCATTTCGATAGCAGTTTTAGCAATTCGGCTTTTGTATCATCGTCTATCTCTTTTTCTCCAATTTCTTGTAGCGATGCATTTACATAGTATACAGTTGCTAAATCTCTATAATAGGCAGGTGTATTTCTATCAGAAAGAACATTTTTATATATGCCCTTTATTGTCTCAATATTTTCGGAAAAATTAATTTTGGTAAGTAGCCCTGCGTGGGACATCTTTGCCAACACAGTGTATTTCCCGCATTTTTTTGACGACAAAAACGACATCATAGGCACTGCCTCGTCCAGCTTGCCTTGCTGAACCAAAGTTTGCGCCCTCATAAACTGGCTTGCGAATTCTTCTCTTTGATTTGCATTATACCTTAAGCGCAAATTAAAAATCGTGATAGCTGCAATCACCGCAAAAGCAACAAAAGAAAGCAGTTTCCCGTATTTTTTCCAAAGGAGTTCGTACTTTTCAATACGCATATCATTTTCGATGTCATTTAAAAACTCATCAAAAACAACATCTTTATTGTTAGTATCGCCTTTCGTCTTTTTGTCCTTCATTTTAAGCATCGTACGACTACCATTACTCTTGCATTCTACCGAATACTAAAAAAAACCGCAATAACCGCAATCTCACTGTGTATACCTACTTTCGTGGGAATAGGATATGTGGCGTTGAGCCTAGCGGCCATAGCTCCCAGCAACACAACGGTTTTTAATGATTAGCTTTTCTGCTGGGGATGTTATAAAATCCTACAGTGTTACTAGTGTTTTGCTTAATGCAATGGCAGCGCATAAGGATTTGAATTTTTTTGTCCCGGAGAAGACAGCTTCGCATAAAGTGAAAAAAGCGGCGCGTGAAGTAAAACAAATCCTATCCGAGATTTTTCAACGCCAAGAGATCCCCCCGGTCCTTGACAAGCATAGGGTTTTTCTTGAATTCCCGGGGGCCGTAACTATAACTGATGTAAAAATGTCCAGCGATCTACAGGAATGTACTGTTTTTTTTCTGCCTTTTGCTAATATTAACGCTGAAAAAACATTGCTGTACTTTGAGGCGGCAGCGCCAGCTATTCGGAAAGTTTTTGCTAAGAAGTCAGTTTTTAGGATGGTCCCGAATTTCCGCTTCGAATTGGATTCAAATTTCTTTATCATCGACCGGATAGAGGAGCTCTTGAAGAAAAATACTATGGGAACAGAAGTTTTTGGGTTAAAAGGGGAGGAATAGTGATCACTACATCTCATGATTCAACGCAGCAGTTTCACGGAACTACCATCGTATCAGTCCGCCGCTTTGATAAAGTCGTTGTTGCGGGTGATGGGCAGGTAACCTTCGGCAATCAAATCGTTATGAAAGCAACGGCCAAGAAGGTCAGGAAAATAGGCAATGGCAGCGTGATTGTCGGCTTTGCGGGGGCGACGGCTGATGCATTCGCATTGCTTGAACGATTGGAGGGGAAGCTGGAGAAATATTCGAATCAGCTGGTGCGCGCATGCGTAGAGCTAACGAAGGATTGCCGCATGGACAAGTACTTAAGAAAATTAGAAGCCATGTTAATCGTGGCAGATGCCCAGGTTTCGCTCGTCGTGACTGGTACTGGTGATGTAATAGAGTCCGATGACCAAGTATTAGCTGTAGGCTCTGGAGGATCTTTTGCAATAGCCGCAGCGAGGGCTTTACTTGACCATACGGACTACGATGCAGAGAAAATCGCCCGTTTATCTTTAGGTATTGCCGGGGATTTATGTATTTATACTAACAGCAATGTCAATATCGAAAGTATTGATGCCGACTTTACTGAGCAAAGCTAGAGGGAAAAAATGGAAAACCTAACACCGAAAAAAATTGTTGCTGAGTTAAGCCGGCATATAGTTGGCCAGTATGATGCTAAAAAGGCTGTCGCTATTGCTTTAAGGAACCGGTGGCGCAGGATGAACCTTCCAGATGGACTAAAGGAAGAGGTCCTGCCGAAGAATATACTAATGGTCGGCGCGACAGGAATTGGTAAAACTGAAATTGCCCGCCGTTTGGCGAAGTTAGTGCAAGCCCCATTCGTTAAAGTAGAAGCAACTAAGTTCACAGAAATCGGGTATGTCGGGCGCGATGTCGAGCAAATTATTCGCGATTTGATAGAAACGGCAGTTGGGATGATGCGCCAAAACATGTGGGCCAAGGTAGAGACTGAGGCGAGAACGGCCGCCGAAGAGCGGCTATTAGATACACTGACTGGCCCAGCAGCCGGCCTGGAAACGCGTCTTCGCTTTAAAAAGAAATTGTATGACGGGGAATTGGATGACCAAATGATAGAAATAAGGGTTAATGATACGCCGTCAGGTTCACAGTTCATGGATATACCAGGTATGCCTGGCTCACAACTTGGCATGGCTAATCTGAGTGATATGTTTTCGCAGGTCTTTGGGAAGGATAAACTGGTCTTAAAAAAGATGACGGTAAAGGAGGCGATGAAAATCCTCATAGAAGAAGAATCGGAAAAATTGGTTGATAACGGGCAGATTACCCGTCAGGCAATCGAAGCCACCGAACAGAACGGTATAGTGTTTATAGACGAAATAGATAAGATCTGCTCTACGCGTGATGACCACAGATCGTCTAGCGTTAGCCAAGAAGGCGTTCAACGAGATCTTTTGCCACTTATTGAAGGGACTACGGTCGCCACGAAATACGGCCAAGTCAAAACGGACCATATTTTGTTCATCGCTTCTGGCGCTTTTCAAATTTCCTCTCCGTCGGATTTATTGCCGGAGTTGCAGGGGCGCCTGCCGATTCGTGTGGACTTGTCCCCCTTGACACGCGACGATTTTATTAAGATCTTGAAGGAGCCGGAGGCCAATTTGATACGTCAATCGCAAGCGCTTTTAGCAACTGAAGGGATTGAGGTACAATTTGATGACTCAGCAATAGAGTGTATAGCTGACGTCGCGGTGGAGTTGAATAATACTTTGGAGAATATAGGGGCAAGGCGTCTTTATACCGTGATTGAGAATATGCTAGAGGACCTCAGCTTCAATTCCGACGATTATAAAGGGCAGTCTGTATACATTACGAAAGAATGGATCGAGAATAGGCCCCAAAAGGCGAAAAACACGTTAGACCTGAAGCAATTTATACTTTAGGGGCGGGAATTCTGCCGACAAAGAGGCAATCGAATGGATCGATGCGTTGTTACAAAAGAAACAGTTATTGGCGCACAATATGTGGAGTATTAAAGGAAAAATTAATGTAGTGGACAAATAAATAATCTTATGCGACAATAAAGAATAAAAGAAGGGATTATATTATACACCAATGGATAAATTAACTTCTCGATACCTCTCCGTTTTTGCGGTAAGCATTGGGATTCTAGCACTCCTTTATTTCTGCGCTGACCCAATAAGTTTGAATAATACTGGGGTTGCGTACCAAATTGAACAAGTCGTTAAATCAATAATAATAGTATTGATGGGCTGGATATTCTCTCGATTTATTACAATTGCCTTTCTAAAGCCCATGGAAAAACGACGTGGCAAGGCAGCGCATCAAGTAATAATAAATTTTTTCACATTACTGGTTATGCTTTGCGTGTCAATATTTGTAATTGTGGTCATTTACGGGCAAAGTATGGGGTGGATCGCGACCACGATGTTTTCTGCTTTAGGTATATTGGCCTATATAGAGAAAGACGTAGTCAATGATTGCGTTGCTGGAATTATGTTGGATTTTAAAAAGGCTTTTGACGTTGGAGATTGGATTCAGTACGGCGATGGGAAGCTTGCAAAAGTCGTAAAAATGGGAATATTGGACACAGAAGCCATAACTATTGACGATGTATCAGTTTCGATTGGCAACAATACTTTAGCCAGTTCTATTTTGATCAATTACAGTAAACCTAATCCAAATTATTGGATCGAAATTAGTCTTTCTTTGGGGGACGATATTTCTATTGAAAGGGCAAAACGTTTATTACTATCAGCGGCGATGTTTGCCGATGGGGTTGTTGACCAAAAAGTGGTGATTTTTGCGAGTGCGGCAAACGACCGCAGTGTAACGTATGATATTAAGTTTAAGGTAGAAAGTTTTGAAAATCATAGGGATACACGACATAACGTAATTTCTGCAGTTATGGCAAAACTTGAGCAATACGACATTCATATTGCAGAAAGCGGCGGTACATACAAAATTATTCAAGCTCCAGAGCCTCCAGCACCGTTAGAAACTCCAGCAACAACAACAGCTCTTGATATGATTAGGCTAACATGTTTATTTGACGAGTGTTCTGCACAAGAGAAAGAGGAAATTGCTGAATTTTTGCAATTGAGGGAGTATAACCCTGGTGATGTTATCATCGAGGAAAAATCTATTAGTTCATCCATGTTCTTTGTTGCAGAGGGTGTTGTCGATGTTTCGGAGACTATTAAAACTGATGATGGTGAAAGTAGAAACCATATATACTACATCTCTACCGACAGCTTTTTGGGAGAAGATGGGGTATTGCGGGGTTCTCCGCGAAGAACACGTGCTTCCTCTTTTTCAAAGACAGTGCTTTATGAACTGGAGAAAGAGCATTTGAAGGAGATTGTTAAAAAGCATCCGCACATTTTAGAAAAAATGACCGATATGATCGTCAGAAAAGCGCATGAGCGAGCAATGAAAGAAAATCAGGTTAAACTTGATCATAAGGCTCACGAAAAAGAGAAGCACGAATTTTTAGCAACGGTCAAGAGTTTCTTGGAGATTTGAAAATAAAGTAAGCGCGTTTTGCAATACTGTTACGTGATTTTTTATGGCTGGTGTTACGTTTGATTTGTTAAAAGGCAGTACCCCCACCATCGAAACACCAGAGTAGCTGGAGGCACACCATCGCCTCCAACACCCCCTTCCCTCATACCGTCTTGACCGATATGCGGCGCATTCCAAGGGATAGCTGGATGCGTATGGTATTGATGTGGGGCGTATGTTTTTGTAGAACAGCAAGCACTTTTTAGAGTACACTACGAGCGTGATCTTGCTGTACTGCGTGGTTTTTGTGCATCTTCATAAATGCTTAGTTTTTCCTATATTCTTTTTGTGTTCGTGTACCTCGAAGTACACCGGTAGTAAAGAAAAATCTGCCGAAAAGTTTTATGAAATCGCAGCAAAAGACATGCATTCGAAGAATTTTAAAGCGGCTGCAAAGGGGTTTGACAAACTGCAAGAAAGATATCCGTACTCAAAATGGTCTGTGCAGGCGATGTTAATGGGAGCGTATTGTAAATATCAAAATCATAAGTATGAGGACGCTATCGACGAATTCACGGTTTTTGTAAAAATGCACCCATATCATGAAGAGACGCCATATGCGTATTACATGATTGGCCTTTGTCATTATGAAAGGATTTCAATTGTTGATCGCGATCAGGAGGATGCCATGAATGCGATACGGGCTTTTCAGACTATTTTAAATCGTTTCCCGTCATCAGATTACGCTAAGGACGCTAAATTCAAGATCGATTTCGTGCAAAATCACGTTGCGGCGCAAGAAATGCAAATCGGGCGGTTTTACTTGAAGGAAAAGTCATACATAGCCGCTATCAATCGTTTCAAAAATGTTATTGATAGGTACCAAACGACAGAGCAACGCGCAGAAGCCCTGCTTCGTTTGATGGAGTGTTATGCGGCGCTTAATATGAAAGATGAATTATCGGCGGTGTTTGCAGTATTACAACTTAACCATAAAGATTCAAAATGGTACAAATGGGCCGATATTCTTTACACAAAAGTAATAAAAGCGGAGGGGGCGAGTAAAAGCGCTAGTCCTAATGCTAGTGCTAGCGCCACCGGTACTAGCAAAAAGCAAATAAAGGCATCTGTTAGAGGGCCTGGGCCTGGCGTCACAGTACCGCCAAAGCTCCCCCAAAAACCGGCAGAAATGGGGCAACCGACGAAAATAAAGAGCCAGTCGAAACTACCGAAACTGCCGAAAACAGGGAGCCCGCGATGACCAAAATTACAGAAACAACGAAACCAGCAGAGCAAGGCGAACCAAAAAATTCCTGGCTTGGGCGGCTTAGAATGGCAATAAAGCGGTCTGTTGGCGGGATTGGCGCCGGCCTGCAAGAAATCCTCTCCACTAACCTAGACAAAATAACGCAAGAGCAGGTGGAGGACATGCAGGACGTCCTCATCCAAAGTGACGTTAATTTTAGCGTCGCAAAGAGTATTTGCGCGGCAATCAAAGGGAAAAGCTTCGAAAGCATAGATGATGCAAAAAAAGCTTTGGCGGACAAAATTGCTAGTATGTTGGTCCCGTACAATAAACCATTTGCAATTGAAAAGGCGGATATTCCGTACGTTATTATTTTGGCTGGCGTTAATGGAAGCGGTAAAACAACTACAATTGCAAAGCTCACCCACCAGCTTATTACGCAGCAAAATTCCGTGGAGTGGGCTGCTTGCGACACATTTCGCGCGGCAGCCGTTGACCAAATGCAAGTTTGGGCGGATCGGCTTGGGGTACACGTGTATAAGAGTGAAAATGACGGAAAGAAGGCGGAGCCGGCGGCGGTTGCTTTTAAGGCAGTCAAACAGGCGTTTGACAAAAAAACAGATGTACTTTTTATTGATACCGCCGGGCGTTTGCACAATAACGACCAGCTTATGCAAGAATTGGCGAAAATTGTCCGAACAATACGCAAAATCGATGAAAGACTGCCACAGCAGAGTATACTCGTGCTGGACGGGTCTACTGGGCAAAATGCTAATCAACAAGTCGAGGGGTTCAAGAAAATCATCCCTAACCCTAATATTGTCGTAACTAAACTAGATGGTACGGCGAAGGCGGGCTTTTTGGTTGGAATATGCGAAACATTTAGCGTCAATATAGCGGCTGTTGGCATTGGAGAACGAATCAAGGATTTGGGTGATTTTGACCCTAATGCTTTCGCAGCGTCTGTTGTCGGGCTTGGGCTGCCAGCTACTGAGGAATAAAGCGCAGGCAAAATAAGCTGCTACCGAATTACCTGGTTGCAGCATTCCAAGGAAGAATGAAACACTGCAGGAATCGCGGAGTGCCGGCGGCAATAATTGCACTCCGTCTACTCCGACTTAGTTGCAGCGGATGCTGCTATTTTCCGCATTTTTGTCCAGTCAGCACCAACATACTCATAGGTAGCACCATCTTCGAATGTCACTGAAACGCCACGTTTTACATCAAAAAGTGTCTCCAAAAAAGGGACGACCCCTCCTTCTATTCTACACTTGACCCGAACATACAAAATGTGTAAAATGCATTTGTTTTTGCGAGGTGGTACATTGTCGTGAGCGAAGGAAAGTTCCGGATAGAAAACGAATTTATCGGAATTAACTTCAA
>JAIRNU010000049.1 GCA_031257945.1 Holosporales bacterium | reverse complement strand
GTATTAAAAATTGCAATTCCTGAACAGCTTGACATTAATACATAATGGGCCAGAAACGACAATCACTGAATTCTTCCAGTTAGCAAGCTGTGGTTACAAAATACAGCGGGAATTACAGGTTACACCGCTGGAGTACACTCGCCATCAGGAAGCTCTCAAGGAGTCTCAAAGCATATGAACTCACACAAACCTATTTTTTGCGCTTTTCATACACTTCTAAGTGAAGTATTGTAGGGACAGTATACCTTATTGTATTTTTTGCCTGTGTCTACCACCGCACCGTTCAAATTCCTGTACTATATGTTAATATTTGCAAGCTTGTGTACAGGTACATATTCTTGTATCGCAAGTACGGCTGGCCCAGCCGCTAATACACAGCAAAAAAAACCCAATAATCGCCCTCGGATTATTGACAAAATTCTTGTGGAAAAATCTAAACGGACGATGACTTTGTACAGAAAGGGCATTGCTACAAAAACGTACAAAATTGCGCTTGGAGGGGTGCCAATCGGCCATAAACAAGAGGAGGGGGACAAAAAGACACCTGAAGGCGTATATCAAATCTCTTTCAAAAATCCTGTTGGGATTGCTGGCAAAACGCTACTAATTTCGTACCCAAATGGTGAAGATACGCAAAGAGCACGGGCGGCAAGAAAAAATCCAGGCGGGAATATTTGCATTCACGGCCTGTGGCCTAACCTTCGCCACCTTGGGGCAAATCACGTAAAATACGACTGGACTCTTGGTTGCATCGCGGTAACAGATGCGGAAATGGAGGAAATCTATGCTGTAACGGAAATCGGAACAGTAATCGAGATCATTCCATAGCTGCGCCATTAGAACGGCCTTGCCATCGCTACCAATTTACAAAAAATCTTATGTTCAGTGTAACCATAGCAATTGTTACCAGCAAAGCTAGTATGACGACTATTCTTGTGCAATATTTTTGGTCGGTATATGGATTTTTTAAAAAGAAAATATCCACATGCATTTTATCAAAAACAGTTACATGAAATACGCGCGCAAGAACAAAAATTTCAATTAGCGAGCAAAACGCGTACCACAACAGCGCCGCGAAATGCCCAGATCTGACCAACGAGCAGCAAACAATATAATTGCAAAAAAAACCAAATGTTCCAGGAACCCCGACTAATGACGCAAAGAAGTAAAATAATGCAGCGCACAGCACGCCTTGCAACTTACTTTTCTCTGCGGTTCCCGTTGAATTGATGCTATCAGGAACAGATCCCATAAACTCCGACGCACTGCGCACCTTACTAACAGCGGCGTAAAGGAAGCTGACAGTAAACAAGCCAGTAATACTTAGCGTATAATTGCATAAAAGGAAAAGCGATTTGTTTTGTGCTGTATTGCAAATAACGCTGATCAATATGATTTTGCAAAATAAAAACTGCGCGATGTTGGGGGTTATCTTTAGTATAGACTGCTTCCCAACTGTTTTGACCACAGTAAAGGCAGTTTTAATAAAAACAAAAGCTACGCTTAATATAACGAGGAGTAAAGTATACTTATTAACAATTGCGATAGGTAAAAATCTAATAACATAGTATGCGCACAGTAGTCCGATAAATGTCGAAAAAGTAAAAAGAATATACGAAGAGGATTGTTGAATAATAGAACGAACCCAGGATTGGTGCACAATAACCCCAATCCTAAGTAAAAGCGAACCCAGCAGGACGTGTTTTAATACCGTGAAATCCGGGGCTTTCGGCTGAAAAACGTTGATCACAGTTGAGTTTAAATTTATAGACAGGACGACGAGAAAGATAAAAAACAAAAAAGAGCTGGCAAATAAAAGCCCCCCAATTTCAGGAAAAGAAATTTTCTGCTCGAAGTTGTCGATTTTTATCGTTAATAGAAAAATAAAAAATGCAGCCTCAGAAAAAATGAAGAAGAACAAAAGGTCAAGGGAGCAAATGGCCGCTAGCGAAAAAGATGTCATTACCATTAGCAAAACCAGCTGTTTTTTTAAATATTGTTCCGCTTGGAATGAACATAAAACAACGGCAAGAGCGAAGGAAAGCGCTAACAACACAAGAAAAACTACGGAAATATTGTCTGCGCCCATGGTAAGGTTCATGTCATACAGTGTTACAAGTTTATATTGTTCAAAAAACTGGCAATATTTTACTTGATAATCGAAATTAAAGGCGAGTAGCCCTACGGCGATAAAATCAAAAAAGGCAATTAAAAGGGAGCAGTCTATTACGTTTTTTTTTCGTTTCGGTTCTATCGGAAGAATAAATAAGATCCCGAAAAGGGGGATTCCCGCAAGTATACTAAGGAATGGAGCTGTATATGATAGAAGGAGCATAAATTTCTACTTAATAAAACATGCTATAAACAGTCCTGCGATCAGCAAGCCAAATAATGTTTTGATATTATCGTGTATATCCGCAGAAAACAGCGTCTCGATTTTGTATAATCTCGGGAATATAAGCGTACCAACATACGCTCCATATCCGTTGCCTCCCACGGCCCAATCCGCCCGTGCTAACCTCGGCTTGCTGCGCTTTTGGCCGTACAACTGAAGTATAAGCCAAAGTAGCCACGCTTTTGGTTTGGCAATATTGCGGACAGTCTTTTTATACAAAATTTTTAACCGGGTATATGTGCGGATTATTTTTGATTTTTTAAGATAATCCTCGCTTAATAGGCAAAAAATGCAAAACAGCAAGAACGCCCCCAAAAAGCTATACACTGCGCCGGGAAGGCCCGTAATTTCGGTTGCAAGCATTATTCCCTCCTTTTTGACGCATAAAAAACAGGTGGCACCACAACCCATTATAAGGCAGAGGATGATGGGTATCTGCTTGCGCATATTTGATTCTTTTATGTAAGCGCTGACATGCTCCCCTGAATGCGATTCCTCTTTGAATGTAGCAAAGACAAAGCGCAGGTAATACACCGCATTAAACACGAAAAATACGATATAGATCGAGAGCACGATGCCGCCTCGCAGTCCCGCAAAGAATTCCTCCGAGATAACGCATAACATGGCGCATGCCGCCAGCAAGCATATGACTGTGGTCACAGAAAGCGCATACGTTACAGGGATTTTGCGCTGGATGCCGCCGATTTTGCGGAGATCCTGCTCGCCGGACATACTGAACGCGACATTATTCGTCAAAAAGGTCAAACTCGTGGTAAAGAAGATATGGGTAAGTAGGGTGTACATTGCTGCGTACAGTAAATTAAGGCTCAAGAACACTAGTATTATGCCGATTGTAGTGGACATTTTAAGCGGTAATATTCTTTGTAAACTGTCACTGAATAGGCTTAATGTGCCAAAGCAAAGGAGGAGTACAAGCCCGCAAAGTAAAGGCGTGCTATGGATTGATGCTGTTCCTCTTCCCAAAATGGCTATTAATAGAAAATAAATGCTACACGCTGGAATTATAGCGTTATACAATAACGCCGCCACGCATGCGTAAAAATTCCTGGTATGCAGGTAAAACCACGACACCTGGTTTGTTTTTATACATACGCCAATGGCAATTAACCAAAAAGAGAGGCTTATTACAACGCCGGGAATTACTTGGAATGAAACGGGGGCTTGTGTCCTTTCGAGTAAAAAACCGCAGGCGATCAGGACGTCCGCAACAACCATAGCTCTAAACACGCTATATGCCCGTGCTTTTTGCACTTTCAACATAAGACCGTAGTACAGTACACTAAGCGCGCCAGAGGCCGAACACTGTATCAATACATGTTTGCTGAAAAAGGTAAAGTATGACGTGAGTAATGCGGCGCATAAAATAAGTAAAAACACCGCGTGGCCCCGCCAATTCTTCAGGGTATCGGTTGTATAAAGGTAGGTTGCAAACGAAACAGCGCATAAACTGGCGAAAAGGCCGTTAAGAAAAAGAGGAAGAACAAACGCCATACCTACTCCTCCCCGCGCTTACCGATTCTTCTTCAATTCAGAAAGTTTTTCGTTGAAAAAGCAAGTCCCTATGAAAAATTGGACAATCAATATGGTAATCACACAAATAGACAGCGTAATCCCTACTTTTTCGTTATTTTGTTCAATCCCAGATAAAGACAAAAGCACACCAGCAAGTAACGCCAAACTATTCCACAAAAAAGACGAAACGAAAGAGCTTTTGCTTATGGAAATCATAGCGATTGAATAAAGGAAAATAAAAATGGCGCAAAAGAAGTTTAAAGCATGTACGTCAGTAGTAAAGTCCATTTATTTGTTGCCTCCGTTGCTCCCGTTACTAGTCAAAAACCGTCTTGAAGAATTATGGTGCAAAAGATTTACGCCTCCAGCGGCTGCCAATAACACCAAAAGGGCGACAATAGAAAGCAAAAAATACTCGCTATGGTCTCTTGGCGCGCCAAATTGTAGCTCCGCATAGTCGTAGGTTGCCACCGGCTTGGCCGCCATTACAATGCTTTCCTGTTTTACTGTGATCGCTAGCGCAGTAATCACGCAAACAAAAGCGAAATTTACAATTTTTTTGGCGTAGCGCCAAGTGTCCGGCTGCTCAAACGTTTGATCAGTGAAAATTACCTCGTCCTTTTGGAAAAAGAACAAAATCAGCATAATCGCCATTATCATAGAAATTATCGCAATACTGGCAAAAGAGAACTGCAGCCCTGCAGTAAACACGAAGAACTGGAAAAACAGCCAAAATGTAATGAAAAACGACTTTTGCCTTATGGATAACACGGTCATAGCTACGCTAATATTCAAGAATACCGTTGAAAAAAGCGTTAGTTCCATGTTTTTTTTACCAATTTTTCCTTGCTGTCAAAAACGTGCGTTTCCTCTCGTGCGCCCCTTTTGCTTGTGCACATTCCGCAACGAATGCACCTGCCATGATTTTTTTCGACAAGTACTTTTTTGTCCTTTACTTGCATGCTCCGCAACGCTCCAACTGGGCATTCCCCGCACACAGAAAAAATCTTGTTCGCGCAGCATACTTGATTTTTATCAAACGTTACGTCTGCGGTATTGCCTCTATATTTAAAACATTTCAAAAAATTAATAAAAACTATCATGGAGTATTACCGGGCGAGTAGAAGAGTGGCGCAATTCTCAAAAACAAAAAAACACTGATGCCACTGGAGAGTAACACAAAAACCATTGCGTTCAATTACTAAAAGCAATAACATGAAGCTGTTTGGATCACTAGTTTTCCCGGCCGAGTGGCAGAATGGCTCATGCAGAAGACTGCAAATCTTTGTATGTCGGTTCGATTCCGGCCTCGGCCTCGCTAGGCCACCGTTAAAACATGGATTCTTCTTTACGTAACGTGATTCGTACAATGGCGAGGTTACCAGGGTTGGGGCCGCGCTCTGCCCAGCGGGCGGTTTTGTTTGCAATAAAGAATGAGAATTCTTTCCTTGAGCAGTTGATAAATGATCTCATTACTGTCCGAGACCACATTAGAAAGTGCAAGCATTGCGGGAACCTTGATTGCGGTGATATTTGCTCTATCTGTTTAGATGTAAAAAGGGATGCCCATCAGCTGTGTATTGTTGAAAGTGTCGCAGATTTATGGGCCATTGAAAGAGCGCAATTCTTTCATGGGCGGTACCATATTCTTGGCTGCGTATTATCCGCTATTGATGGCGTTTACCCAGAGCACTTGAATACAAAATCTTTGGTAGCGCGGGTTAATGCGGACAGGATCACAGAGGTGATCATCGCTTTAAACGCGACGATTGAGGGGCAGACGACAACATACTATATTGCGGATGTTTTGGCGGGGCTTGGGGTTAGCGTATCATCACCGGCTCACGGGATTCCACTAGGAGGGGAATTCAATTACTTAGACGACGGAACAATCTCAGCGGCGTTCTTGGACCGTAGGGAAGTAAAATTGTCCAAAGTCAAAGTTGCGTAGGGCTGTGGTACCAGATCCCATTGTTAATGAGTCAGACGGTACCTCTCAGAAAAGCCCTGCGGCGCAACGCATACACAGGAGGCATCTGTCACATTACATTTGGGATCTGGTATTAGTGCCCAACATATGGTTCCCGCGTAACACATAGAATTATTTAACTCTCAACCATTCAAATAGAACCGGGTAATTCCGAAGGGCTACGCGAGACATCATACTGCGCAGCAACCATTATCGCGGCAGGTACGCTTTTTTGCTACCGTTGTGCAACAATTCGTTACTCTATTCCCGCTGCTCGTTCGTTTTGTTTTTGAACAAATTCCTTAGCTTTTTCAGCTAGCCTAAAACCAATTGATTGCAACTCGGGATCATGTCGAAATAGCGCGTTCAATTGCGATATTGTTCTGCAAGCTACAGCATAAGTCTTTGCTGTAGTCGCGGGTATCCCATCTAAGTTACCTGCCATTTGCTGACAACTTGTTGCACAACTATCCAGTTTAACCACAACTGAACGAACATCTGGCTCATCAAACACTGGATACGTAGGGTTTAGTGTGCTATGACCAAAGTCCGCAGCCGCGCGAGCCGCTCGCCTATGTACGTTATAAGGATGCAATGAAAGGTTTGGAGCACCAGTTGGCTGGTCAGGAACAGGATTTAGCGTCGAGTCACGAAGATAATCTTGAGCCTCGTGAGCCGCTTTCATAGGGAACAATTTTTCCCTCTTCATTGCTTCAACCACTGCTGGTCCCTGCTCCCTAGGGGACGAAGCACCCCCACTCCCATTTACAGATATTGTAGCTATGGTGCCGAATAACATAATTGTTGAACTTTTCTTTAATAATATATTCATGGGAACTTCTCCTTTAATAAAACAATAAAACGAGATTAATCAGTAATCCTCGTAGTAATAATAACACCTAAGTGTTAATAAAGGAGACTGCTAATTTAAAAGTTGGCGAAAAATAAAATTTTGCTATAATGCGATGCAGAGGGCCTAATTTGTTGAAACATGACTAACTGTCCGAAATGTGGGGCAAACCATCTCATTAAG
>JAIRNU010000043.1 GCA_031257945.1 Holosporales bacterium | reverse complement strand
GTTGTTTCATTATTAGATTGAATGAAGTGCCTGGATCCATCAGGCAATGTAAATACACAAGAATGCTCGCGCGAAAATTCATTTATTGGGAGATCGTAAATATTAGATATATTAGAATTTGATAAATCGAAGTAAACGGTGCAACTAATACTTGAAAGTGCTGAATTTCCTGAGAAATTTGAGGGGGGGGGGGGGTAAGACTGCTAATAAACTGGCCACGTAGGGGCCTAAATTCGCGTCCTGAGCTACCGCGTCTGAAAATTTAATGATAAATTGCTCGATAGAAGAAAGGCCCAGCCCAGCCCACTCTAATGCGCTTAGGAAGCATGGTACGTTTTGCGGCTGTGTTACTGTTAGTTCAAGTATAGATGGTGTTAATTCAGCAAGAGGAGTTCCCTCAAAAACAGTAGTATCCCTGAAACCGAGTGTTGTTAGACCGGAACACTCATCAAAAGCTCCTTCCCTTACTAATCCAGTATCTAATATCACCCCGTGAAGTTGTTGGAAAAGCCCGTTAAAAGAGGCATCAACTGTTGCGATATGGGGAAGTGAGAGGACCCAAGGCAGATCACCATCTTTAGTAAGAGAATGTAAGCCGTCTTCTGATATTTCGATGTTGCTAATATCAAGTAAGCCGCGGCCACTATTCTCCACCATATAATATAATAAGTCACAATCGCTGCTATTCATTGCTAGGATTTCGTTGATATAGTTTGTTGTTACTGTCCCCTTTATTGAATCACCAATCCTTATATTAAGGCTTTTAGTATTATCAGAGTAATATAATATTTTTTCTAATAGTGGCTTGATATTGTTGATTCTATTGTAGCAAGTAATATTAAGTATTACCGGAGAGATGGGCAATGAGTGATTACAACAGTCATCACCAACTGGTCTAAGCAAGTCTGCCGTTGATAATATGGGAGTATACTCGCTACTTTCATCATACGGTAAAAAAACTCTATTAGAGAGGAAATGTATGAAGTACGGAATATTAAGAGAAAATATGCTATGCCAATAAAACGCACCGTTATTAATGAACTTTAGGGCATTAGATAATTTTAGTGAGTTAAGACTGTCGCAACGGTAAAAAGCCAGATATCCAATACTCTCAGCAGATGATAGATCAACTGATCGTATCTTGTAGTAATCGTCATAATCTCCAGCAAAAGCCTCTCCTCGCACATGCTTCAACCCCGGCGCAATCAGGGACTGCAAGTTGTTCTTCCATGGTTTGGGCGTTGGATATGGGAGTTTTTGCATTGGGATGTTGATGTGGGCGGCGCTTGGGGATAGTGAGATAGCTTTTTGGAGAACACCGTCTGGAATATTAGCATTTGCATCGCAAGACAACTCAACTCCAGTAACATTCTCCCCATTATACTTATACCTTAAGAAATACAAGGCCGGATGAACAACGACATCCTCCAACACCCTATTAACTCCTCTAAGCATGTACCACTCTTTCGACCTAATTCTAAAAGTATTAGAAATAGACCGCGATTCTATGCCATCCAAATATTCGTATGCAGTATTACCATTCTCAATAATATTATCGCACAGCTGTCGTATTAGTAGCGATTGTGCGTCATCTATATCAACTTCATCATCCTCCCAAACCTCAGCGTACCCTACCGGACCTTGCCACAAAACCGCGGCAATCAGCCCAATCTTCAAAATATTCATAGTTAACTACTTTTAAAAACTACCCAAGCAAAGAGTAGTAAATAGAGGTTAAGAAAGGGTTTACGGGGCGGACCTAACCGCTAATAAACTGAAGAGAGTAAAAAGCTTGAAAATAAAGTCCCCGCTACAACGTCACAGGCATACTAAAGAATTAGCGGCAGAACCCTTAGCTGGCCCCGTTCCGCCTAGTCAGACTACATCCCATCGCTGCGCAAGGAAAGTTCTGCAGACGTTATGATTTGCGAAAAAAAGTCTATCTTCACAGAAAAAACGATCAAAAAAAGGCACAAAGCGCACATATTTATTAAAAAAGCTGTAGTTTGTTGTCGTACTGGCCTGACCCGTCTATCTACATCGTAAATACTTGTAGAAATGAGTGCATTTATAATTTTAAACCCGCTCCAAACGGAAAGCGTCTTTAACAACGTAATAACTGTGAGAGAAAAAAAAGCCCCCTCTAGCGCAAGATTTTTTAACAGCATGAAAATAGGGATAAACCCAGGAGATGGCGGAATCCCGATTAAACAAAGTGCGCAAAAGCCAAGTAAAAAGGATAGTACCGGAGAAAATGGCGTTATTGTGGAAAGGTTATCAAGAGTAATAATCTGCTTTTCGTATTGGTGTATATTTGCGATAACCCAACAAAAAATCAGAAGACTAATCGATTGAACAATAAAAAACAAAAAGATACTTGTTACTACATTTGTCCCTGCAATGGCGAAACTAATAATTGCAATACCAGTATTCCCGATAGTATTACACGCAAAAACCCCCTTGAGTGTATTTTGGGTTACGATGTTTATCAGGCCGATGATAACGCCGCAACTACCACTAAGTAACAATATGTACTGGCAATTTAAAGAATGGAATACAGAAAATAGCCGCATAATAATAGCGACTCCTGCGAAGTTTGAAAAAAGGTTTAGGATTATGAAGACCTTCCAATTCGCCGCTTCAGAAATTTCTCGAAACACCCCGTGAAACGGGAAAAACAACATTTTTGCAAAGATACCAAGTGTTATCAGGCCAAGAGGCATACACACTACAAAAAAAGTCGACGCCGCCTGTATGCATTGCGCCTTTTTAAAAACAATTGAAAAATCCGTAGAGCCGAATTGGTAAAAAATTAACGCACTCCCAAAAACCAATAAACTCGAGCCCACACTAAATATCAAAAAAGTATCATAGCAAACGCCCTTGCTAATGCAATGGTCGTGATAAGTAATAAAAGCCAAGGCAATGCCGCTTATTTCCAGTCCAAGCAGTAAAAGCACGAAATCATTGGCCGAGATTGCCAGCATAAGGCCAAGAATCATAAATAAAAAACAAACAATGACTTCAAAGCCGGTTACTTCCCTCGATAAATACATAAATACAAAAGCTAAGCCTAAAAGTATTATTTTAGATATTCTAACAAAGCCATCGATAATAAAAATTCCAGCAAAAGTGGATTCCTTAAGGCTTGGATCAGTAGCAAAGGAAAAACCGTTATTTATGCCGCTACCGTAGTATACAGACCACACTAACGCAACTAACAACGTGATCTTTGCAATAACGTGCGATATCTCCGTACATTTATCGCTAGTACTACTAGGGGAAATCGCGCGGAACGTGAGTATAGCGATAATGCTTACTGTCAGTATGATTTCTGAGAATGCCGGTATTAACAATTCAACAAATGGAGACATTATTGGCTATTACAATTACTGCGGCGATTGCTACACGGAGGATCGTACATGCATAAAGAAGATATTGCAATGGTGTGTGATGGCCAGACAAATTTGCGCCCCCAAGAGCGCGCCATTGAGAGTTTTCAGCTAGATATCGTAAAGTCGTCTAAACGTTGCAATATCACGATTGCCTGTAACCCAGGCGATACATTTCCTCGTGCGACGATCAATTTGTGTATGTCATCTCTCTATTAACTAAAAACTCTCTTGTTAAGGAGCGTTAATGGTTACTACTAAGCTATTCGCCTGACCTCTCAACGCCTTGATATTGTTGGCAAAAAAAATGATGCTAGTTTTTTTAGGCATCATTTTTAAGAGGGGAAATATGGCGAAAAATTGGCAATTTTAAACAGCGCTACAGAATTAGGCGTAGCTGTTAGTCAACAATATCAAGGCTTGGGGAGGTCCAGCGAATAGCTGAGTAGTTCTCGGTTCTATTCTGGCATTGCTCCCAGTTCAGAATTATGCCCTGGCTATGGCTGAGTAGTAACATTTTTTTGTATAATGCCTACCAGTATATTGGTTACGTCAATAATGGTAGGTGGTTGCAGTCCCTGCCAGATATTGCCTCCCTCCAGCTCTACGCATTGCTGAGCGCTGCTATTAGACCTGTTGCGAAAGCTTCGTTCTTTCTGTAATTTTAGCGTCGCTCCGATGCTCGAATCCTCACGTACGTTAAGTACGCTGCGGTTCTGCGCTTCGTGGGCTCCTAAAAATCCCTCGAAATTACTCGCTTTTGCAACAGGTCTACTGTACATATCCGCAACATCATGAATATTTGTTGTAACAAAAGTACTTGCTTTGCGGAGGATCTCCAGGAATGTTTCCCGATAAAGAGTTTGGCTTTCCGGAAGAACATGTGTAACAAAAATAGAAATATCGCTAATACCAATTTTATTTAATCCCGTTATAGTCGTTAAGATAGTCTTCCCTGAATAAATCATATCATCAACAATAAAGCAGCGTGTGAATATGGACGTATCGATTGGTGGCAAGTAAACATTGCAGCTGTCCCCGCTCCCTCCAGCGCCCCCTCCCCCTCTTTCCTTGCTAGCGCTAAATACAGGAAGGCCGTTATCTTCCGCGAATTCAGTCGCCCGTTTTATAGCGCCTTTATCTGGCGCCAAAACAAAGGCTTTGTCCCAATCTCCTTTGATTTCGCCACGAAAAACGCGCCTCAACGGGACGTTCGTGACTTTTTCATACAGCATACTGACCGCATTAAAAAAGTGAAGATCGAACGTGACGACCTCGGTGTTTAATTTCTTCAAAAAGATATCAAAAAGGTGTTTGTTTCGGGAATAAGGGATGTACGGAATACACACAGTCTTAATATTCAACAAATCAGCAAGGAAAAGCGTACTCAGCAAACATTCCGAAGCATTTTTATAAAGGAGCTGCAGGAGAATCCCAGTTCTCCCGGGGCCCGCGGATCTTGCGGTTTTGTCGTTTCGTCTACTTTTATTATCGATATTAAAATGCTGGAAGGATAACTCCCCATTTTCATAGAATTCGTACGGTATATCATCGAAAGCAATACTATGTTTATTAAGGGACTGCTTTACCGATTCGTATAAGTGTGACCCGCAGCCGAAAACATAAACCACAAGGGCGCTCCAACCATCGTCTCCATATTACTGGATTACTTTACCATCTGTATGCCAATACCGCAATTTGGCTCACGATAGCTCGCCGCCTTACCGATTGTACGTTGAGTGCCGTTTTTGTCGCAAATTTGTTGCAAAAAAATCACAGTGTCCAAGTGTCCAGGAATCTCGGTGGATACGCCACTACCACCGTCAAAATCACCAAAACACCAGAAACGCCGGGAACGCCGGAAGCTGCACCATCGCTTCTCGTCAAATCATAGCAACACAGATGGGCGGGCGAACCGCCAGATGCGAGAATTTCCCTCATGCTTGTTTCAAGCCCTAACTCCGTCTAAAATTTAGTATGCCTGTTCCAAAAACCTGCTAGTACAACATATTTTTGTACATCGTGATCAGGTTTTGCTATATTCTGATAGGCAGTATAATTATACGGCATAT
>JAIRNU010000093.1 GCA_031257945.1 Holosporales bacterium | reverse complement strand
CAAATGCATATATTTGCGCGTCACAGTACCTACTTTTGCGCGTCGCTCAAAAAATGAGCATGCTGTATCCCCAAGGGAACAAAGGCTTTCGCATGCTTGCAAGATAGGTGAGTAGTAACCATATTTTAACTCACGACCACCACTATATCCAGGCCCAGGCCAAGAAAGTTTGCTGGTTCTGGGGGCGTCAAGGAAAGACTGGTTAAGAATTACGAGAGTGGACGGCAGTACCGCTGCCGCCCCTGCTGGCTTAGCAACGGCTAAGCGGATTGCACTCGCCGATGCATCATCTTCCTCTGCCGGCGTTTAGATTCAGACGCTTCCCGCTTTTTACGAACAGATGGCTTTTCGTAAGCACGCTTTAGCTTCATAATCCGATACACGCCCTCACGCTGCATCTTCTTCTTCAAAATACGAAGCGCATGATCGACGTTATTATCTCTTACTATAACTTCCACAACTCTCACCTCCTTTTAGAGGCAATGCCCGTGGATTTTCTAAAGAACTAAACACCAGGCGCGCGGCAACACACCCAGTCTTGATCCGCCGCAGTACGATAAACCGTGCAACAACCAAAGCCTCAAACCTCTCACAACTACTTGCCCTATGGAGTGATTATAGCAGAAATAAATATGATATGTCTTCCGCAAATTTAGCCCTGTCTATGTTTACGCCGAACCTAGGGATTCAAAGAGGTATAGCATTCTTTTGTGAATATTTTTACGCCATGGCCCGCGAAATTACGCTAACAAACGTAACAAAAAAGTTGCTTATTCCAGGACGCCGTCGTATAAATACCGTGAAGAGGTTTTTTGCACTTGTGATGCAGGTATGAAAGTGTGTATGATGAAAGCAAGGAAGGGTTTGTTAGCGCGAATTGCTCCTTTGGCGGTTTTTTTGTGTGCGGTTGGTAGTAGTGATTTTGAAGCAAATTGCGTGGAGGAGTTGCGAAATGGATTTGACGCGATGCAAAATGGGGTTACAAAGGTGTTAAAGGGAGCTGCTGAAGTCACAGAAAATGCGGTTGGTAAGCCAACTACTGCTATGTTCGTGGCGCTTTTAGTTTATAATGCGACTCGTAGCATGGCGAATACAGTGTTTGCTGAGTCTTGCGGCAACACTTTCGCATTGTGGGCGGGCGGGGCATGTGCTTTTAAAATATTTTTGTGTTGGCAATATGTTAGAGCATTGTTTATCGCCGCTTACCAGATGGGTGTGTGTTCGTTGCAAGGCAAAAGTGCGACTCGTCATGTCTCGGATGCTAAGAGGGCTTGGCTGGCGATCTGGGATACGTCTGTTTTTGGGACATATAGCGTAAATATTGCGTCACAACCGCAACATCAGCCACAACAGCGTGTGTATGTACCGCGGCGAGGGCCGCGTAGGACTTGATAGATTTAAAATAGAGGTGGTGTGATGAGTGATCTTTTGATCAAAAAAATTGTTTCAAGGGAGATCTTGGATTCAAGGGGGATCCCAACGGTTGAGGTAGACATCATTTTGAATAATGGTGTCGTAGGGACGGCGGCTGTCCCGTCAGGCGCATCAACCGGCTCACATGAGGCAATTGAACGCCGTGACGGTGACAAAAGCCGGTATTTTGGGAAAGGGGTCCTTGGCGCAGTGTCCGACGTGCAAAATGTAATCGCGCCGGCCATTATCGGGAAAAGAGCTGGCGTAGAGGCGATTGATAAGATTTTGATCGACCTTGACGGCACGCCGAATAAATCGAAACTGGGGGCGAATGCTATCCTGGCGGTTAGCCTTGCCGTCGCCCGCGCCATAGCAACCTCAAGAGGAAAGCCTTTGTATAAGTTTTTACATGGCGGCTACAATCCTCTCGGCTGTTTACCGATGCCGCTAGTAAACGTTCTTAATGGCGGGGCTCACGCGGATAACGAAATAGATATACAGGAGTTTATGATAGTACCTACTGGCGCGCATAACTTTTCCACTGCGATCAGGATGTGCTCGGAGGTTTTCCACTCCCTAAAAGTGATTCTAAAGAAAGAAGGATTCAATACTAATGTTGGTGACGAAGGCGGGGTTGCCCCGAATTTGCACTCAACTACGGAGGCTTTTGACTATCTAGTCAAGGCGGTAGAGAGCGCGGGATATACGCCCGGGGAAGATATAAAATTCGCTATTGACGTTGCATCTAGTGAGCTTTTTAGCGACGGGGTTTACAAGATAGACGGCCAGAAACTCACCTCTACGCAGCTTATTGGCTACTACGAAACGCTTATTAAGAAATACCCAATTATTTCGATAGAAGATGGCCTTAGTGAGGACGATTGGGATGGTTGGCATGAGATGACGGACCGCCTTGGGGGACAAATACAAATCGTTGGCGACGACCTGTTCGTAACCAATATTGCCAGGCTTTCGCGCGGAATTAAGGAGGCATCTGCAAATGCTATTTTGATAAAGCTTAACCAGATTGGCTCATTAACAGAAACTGTCGACGTGATTACAAAAGCGCAGCTTGTTAGGTGGAACGCGATTATTTCTCACAGGTCTGGGGAGACTGAAGATACTTTCATTGCTGATCTCGCAGTAGGGATGTGCGCAGGGCAGATAAAGACCGGTTCAACCTCTCGCAGTGAGCGATTGGCTAAATATAATAGATTGCTCCGTATAGAGCAGGAGCTCGGGGATAACGCGCTGTTTTCGAGTTTTGGCAGGCGATCGGGTCCTACCACGTAAATTATGTAGTATGCTTGTATAGCATTGCCAGGCGGCGCTGGGGTTATGTGATATCGTAGATGTATCCGCAGACATTGATTCAGCGCAAACAAAAATCACCACGTTTGGAATGCGACGCTAAGGTTAAATACTATGAGAAGCCATAGAGAAAATATTAGCAAAGCAATGTACAACAAGTGTCTGGGATACTTTGAAGAGGTCTGGCCTTCGCTTGTGAATATTTCTACGCCTAGGCGATAAAGCAGTAACGAGCGTTGAGCAATTTTTTCTTGTAACTGCAACTTGATTGCGATAAAAAATAGGCAGTATAATTTTAATTACATGTAAAATCTATGTACGATAGTAGAAAAAATGAACGCAGGAGAAATAAGTTGCTGCACAGCTACATTGCTGTTTCCATTTTGTTAATTCCTCCTGCAATAAGCAGCAGGGAGGACAAGATGACCAACATCGAGATCGATAGCTCTAACCGCTACCATCTTCCTGGGCACCCGGAAATACCCTACAATGACTCGCATTTACACGAACGACATACAACCCCCGAGCACGCTTGCTTTTGTGAAATTGCTCCTAATAATGGACATAGTGTCGCCTCAATTGATGTAGTGTCGTCATCAGGACGTGTGGGAGGAAATGTAACCTTACTGTGCCTTTCGGACTTGCATATTGGAGCCGAATGTAATCAAGAAGTTTTAGCGCTCATTTTAGGAGAAATAACGCGCATTCTTACCAGGAATCCAAACAGTATTCTAGCCATTGCTGGAGATACCGCGTCTCGCGCACGCGGTATGCCATGGTTAATCGAATGTCTTTGGTTCTATATAACGTTAGCGGAACGATTCCCTGGGCGTATTTACTACGTTTCGGGCAACCATGATCCGGAGAACCTGGGTTATTTTATGAAATTTGTCGATTCTTTGCATAGAAGCGGTATCAGATTTCTCAGCAATTTAAGGGATGGTTTTGAAAGGGATCCCGTACGACTGGCACGTTCTTTGTCACAGGAACAAGCTACAGACGATGAATTTAGACACCTACCGGCACGCTTTTCACATCAGGTTGATGCATTTTCGACACACCACATTGTTGGCAACGCGCTACTTCTTGCGCATGGGCTAACCTTCTCTAATTCGTATGGTAGCCTTAGAGTCTTTACGGAAGCTTACGGCGAAGCGATTAATGCTTTCGACCAGGATAAATACGAAAGAGACGGAAGAGCGGATGTATATGGCGACGAGGCTGGAACGGGGCCGGATGGTGAGAGCATAGTAGCAAATATCGCTGTGGCCGAAACGGCAAGACATTTTAAAGAAGGCTTAGAAGAACTTGCCAGCCGTTATCAAGATCCAGACGTGCCACTGGTTATAGTCATGATAAGTCATGAATACTACCTTCGAACTATGATATTTTTCGAAGAAATAACAACAAGATACCCACAATTTAGGATAGACCCGAACATTTTGAGGCGGGTCCATTGCGTTCTTGCCTGTGGGCACAGTCATTACTCATACAGTATTGAAGCACCTACCTATATGACTGCCTCAGACGGACAGAAAATGGCAATCCCGTGTGTTGCTCTACACTTGACCCGAACATACAAAATGTGTAAAATGCATTTGTTTTTGCGAGGTGGTACATTGTCGTGAGCGAAGGAAAGTTCCGGATAGAAAACGAATTTATCGGAATTAACTTCAA
>JAIRNU010000090.1 GCA_031257945.1 Holosporales bacterium | reverse complement strand
ATGATTTGCCAAACCCAATTATTGGGAAACCACCACACGGTGCTGATTTGCGAAAGCGGTTGGTATTGAGCGGTTGTGGAGTAAGGCTCCATAAGGAGTCAGGTGGGCCATGTGAAGGTAGCGCAAGCGAACCATTGATTAGGCATCGAAAATTATGAGACTTCGTCAAAGGTATCACGATTTACGGGCAGATTGAGGGTAGCTAGAGGTCTTGAAAAGGCCATTCGGCGAACGGTGTAAAGATGGAACGAGCATGTGGTAGGCCTTAAACACTCAACTTGAGAACATGCAGGGTCAACTTGGTCTGGAAAAGGCAGAGCCTGCAGGGACGGATGGTCTCGTAGTAGTGATGATGCTTCGTGAAAGCGATGAGGAGCGAAGGGGACCAGTTATTCGGTTCGAGTCAAAGGAAACTGTGAAAGAAGCTTGAAGGAAACTGTGACAACAGGAGGTACGAAGAGCTCTGACGCAGGAGTTACTGGGACGACAAACAAGCATCGCGGTGCCATTAGGTACTGTGAGGGAATAACAAGAGCCGTATGATGGGAGACTATCACGTACGAATCTGTGAGAGGCTAGGGGTGAAACTCCCCTGGCCGACTCGACTAATGCTTTGCGAATATTTGAAAGCCCCAAAAATCAGGGGATACAGCCAGCGTCGCCTTAACCCTCCAAGAAACTCAGAGGATACAGGGCCGCCGCATCAACCCCCCTAGAAATCAGAGGGTACAGCCCGCGCCTCTTCAGTCCCCAGGCAATCCAGGGGATGCGTTTCTCGAATACTGATATGGTGCAAGCTGATATTGACTGTATGACGAAAACGCTACCGTGGATAATAATATTCGCAAGAGGAAAGTAGACTACGCGATAACGCAATAATAACGGCGCCATTATTATTGCCATTGTGCATAGTCTACTGCTGTAACAGGGCCCGTAAATCCTACGGGCCTTTTCTCTTGCTAATCTGGAGCTCGACTCCTGTACCACGTGGGAACATTTCTCTTCGAACTCGATACTTTTACTAAATACTTCATGGTAAGTCTTGTCAACGCATCTAATTACACCCATATTAGTGTGGTGATCTTCAGCTTTTTTGCAGCTTTCAGTACAATGCGCAATATGAATTGTAAAGTGTTTGACGATACGCTTATCCTTGGCAAACCAACAAAGAAAATGAATGGTGTCTTGGAGGTGCTGAATTTGTACGTTTCTAGGACATTGTGGCGTCAAGATGTGTTATAGACGAAGTAAGGTGGTGGAAAATACCACGAATTACAGATAACGCTTTTTCATGAGGGAGCTTGGCAGGCGCGCTATTTCGGCCGCTGCGGGTTACTCTTGTTCCATTTGCGGACAGCTTCATAAATATGGAAGAGCATGATGCCCCCTGATGAGCAGGAGATGTACGACCTTTTTGAAACAAATTTGCGACAAAAACGCCAGGCCACTAGCATGCGTGCTAGGTGTTAGAGAGTGAAGATTAAGTATCTAAAAATAAAGTAAACTTTGTGCTTTAATGTGTATGAAGGGGGTGTTTTTGGTAGTTGTAAATTTTGTTGAAAAGTTTCTTCTTGTTTCTAATATTGTTACCCGGTGTTTATTACGCCAAAACGCATGGAGCGCCTACTGCTCCAGCAAGAAGTATTGAGGAATACACGGATGAAGACCTCGCACGATACTTACAACAACTTTTCGATTTGGTTGCGCGGGGGAATGTCGCCCTAATCAACAACGAAATTACGCTTTTTGTGCACATAGTAGAGGAATTTTACGAAAAATTAATCCGTTTTAGCCCTATGGTTGATAGGTGCCTCCATAAACGCCAAAACAAACAATTCTACAATGCGATCGCACAACTTATTATTTGGTGTGAGAAATACTTGCATGTTCTTCCAGATTGCGACATAGACTTAAGCCTTGTAAAGAAGAGTATTACTGAAAAAGAGTATAGAGAGAAGTATCCGATGTTTTTTGCAGTATTTGATGCATTGAGCATTGCAGCGCGGACTGTTGATACTAGAGGAATATCTGCCAAAAACTATAACGTCATTGCCAAGGGAATTCCTGGCAAGGGCTCTGTTACCAAGGTGTTTGAAACATTTGATTTGGCTGGGAATTACGCAAAAGTAAACAAATGCTGTGGCAAAAAGCTTACTCTTCCAATGGAGTATCCTCCTAACGGCAAAAATGCGCAAAGTGAGGGCATATTAGATGTGCAAGGGGCGAATGATGATACGATGCAGGGCGCCCCACGCAGTGATGTAGTAGATAGCGATGTGGGCTCGCCTTATTCCTCTCCAGTTGTTCCAAGGGATCTTCCGCCGGTTTTGCAACATAAAAGAGAGACCGAACAGAACGGCGAGGCGGTGGTCCCCCCCCAGAAGAAGGTGCTTTTTAGCAGTATAGTCAGCAAGCCCCTCAATCCAGTATTACACGAAAATATTGCGCCGACTCCGCCGCAAAGTGAGCCTTCGCCAAATGCGCTAGATAAAGTATCAAACGCCACTCCCCTTAACGAACAACTCTCTGCGGATCTCTTTGGCGACGGTCCGGAGGAGCTCGCTCCAACCGGTCTTCCTACACACCAGAATACTACCCCCGAAGAACAAGTCTTCGTCCAAAATATCGAGGATTATTTTGCGGATGCGCCGGGTCAAATGCCCCCACAGCAAGATTTCCATGAAATGTTAGTCGAAAATGTACTTATATCTTTGACTAATATTAGGGATAATTGTTCTGACGCAGCAATAATTAATAGATGCGAAAGACTTATACATCGCATCGAACAAGCAATAATTAAGTTTAGAGTAACTCACCCAGGCGACTACACCCCAATCACGCTTGCAGTGGTAAAATTGGATATCACTTAGCACCTATACCCCAGGGAGGCTATCATACAATGGGACAAATACAGAGCTTATTAGCCAAACGATAGCGCCCCCCGCAAAAACAAGTATTATGGGGGATAGCCTGGCCAGCATGGTTTCTACGCGATTGTTAAGGTGTTCCTGCTCGAGTTGCGCACATTGGAACAGCATTTTCCCAAGTAGTCCGTTCGCCTCACCTATTTTCGCAAATCGCAGCATGCTTGGAAGGCACGGCGTAATCACCGTTAAAGCCTGATAAAAAGACGCCCCATTGATAATGCTTTCCTCCATTTTCTTTAATTGCAATTTTAGCGCGGGCATGTGGGAGTTCGATACTTGTAAAGCGTCTTTAATGGCAACGCCAGAGAGTAAAAGCGTCGAGAACATCTGCACCCAAAAAATCCAATTTTGCTTTTCATAAAAGAGGCTGGTGCGCAGCCAGCGCCGATACAACGCAAAAGCAAATATTACGATAATGACGAAGATTAAAACGAATAAAAAAGAGTGCTCAACAAATAAATCAGAAATGGAAAATAGGAGCTTCTGGCTTATACTTGTACTGCGAACGCCAACCGTATTTTCCATGATAAAACTTTTTGTTACGGGGATTACGTATTGTAAAACTGAAAAGAACAGTAACAACAGCGCGCCTAATACGCAAAAGGGGTAAAACAAGGTCTTCCGGGACATTTTTAGCATGGAGACCCGCATTCCCAGAAAAGTACAAATATTTTGGCAGGCCTCACATAGATTTCCAGTTTTTTCGGCGTTATCACAGCACTGAACAATAAACTCCGAGAATAAGTGGCTATGTTGTGCTAGAGCTTTGGAAAAACTGAAGCCTTTATGGATGGTATCACTAATTTGGTGAATAGCTTTTTTGAGGGGGGAAAAATCTGCAACCGCCTCTAAAATATCCAAAGATTCGGTGAGTGAAATTTTTTGCCCCAACAAAACGCACAGATATTCAAAAAACTTTACGACTTCTTCCAGGATCCTCAACCGGCTAACAAAAATCCGTACTTGGTGTGGTACATAAACACGGACGACCGACAAGCCCCGGCCGCGTAGAATTTCGCGCGCGTCGTGCACATCCTTCCCAATCACCATGCCAGTTTGCACGCCGCCTCCTAGCGCTACAGCCTTATACTTGAAAAGCGGCACAATACCTACCAGCGCATCAAACCGCGCCTCCCGACAGTCCTTCTAAAAAGACGGCATTTGCATTGGCATCTGCATTTGCTGCGGCATCTGCATCGGCATTTGTGACTGCATTTGCTGTTCAGGCCCCGGCATCGTTCCAGTTGGCGCTTGCATAGAGAACCCACCTTGCTGTTGAGGCAGTTGAGGTTGTTGCAATTGTTGCTGCTGGGCATATGGATCGTAAAACCCTCCCTGCGTTGGCGCTTGCTGAACCATGGTTCCAGCTGGCATAGTTGCTACATGTGGCGGCTGCTGGGCTACTGTGGTTGTCCTCCCAGTTGCTGGCTTCCTAGCCGCACGCCTCTTAGCGCTTTTTTCAATTAACGATCTTTTCGTGGGGCGAACGTTAAACTTTTTGCGACAAATAGGGCATACATTACCGCCATTTGAGCGCACAATAACAGATATCTTCCGCTCTAAAGCCTTCTTTTCCTGCTGCAACCGTGATAGCGTCTTGCCAGAGTTTCCTTTCTTTTCGTTCACATATTCACGGTACTGTGCACGAAGGGCGGGAACTTCCATTGCCTCCCTAGCGTTTTTTACGTGTTGCTGCGATATGCTCCTGGCTCGCTGTGGAACGTCATTCTCGAAGTCTATCCTCTGCGGAGCACACCCTGCTAGCAATACGGTTAACCCTGCAGCTAACAAGTACTTATTAGAAAATTTCGTCATCAAAGAGCCCACTTCGTACGGCAACAATACTGCGAAGTCACTCCCGAGCTATCGCACATGCCAATCAACACATCACCTAACATAACCACCAATTAACGCATAAGAGCTACAACAAACCCCCTCTAATTATGATGGTAGTATATAGAGATAATTTTTTCAAGTGGTAGAGCCAGTAGCAAAATTAGCAACTAGTGTTATTGCTTAGCCTCCTTCCTTAGCCTTCCACATCTATTTGGGTATTTGGGGGTTAATTTCGCAATGCTTTAAGCCTGCCCTTACTGTAGTAATACCATCCATATACTAGGCCACCAAATATTTATTTTCATTTTTCATACATTATTAACTAGAGCTGTTGCGTAAGTCATTTCCAGCCCTTGCTTTCCGCGGTGCAGAAACGGCTTTCGCAATAGGTCTACTGAAAATAGGTTCGAGCAGGCCAGGGGAGTTTCACCCCTAGCCTCTCACAGAACCGTACGTGATATAGCTAAAAGCCTTGAGAATCCATCTTCCAATCTGTTGTAACTCCTTCGCAAATTTTATTAAAAAATGCATAACTGTGACAGTGGTATTTTCTAGGAAAGTTCTTGTGGCATACAGTCCTGATTTTCGTAAACAAGTTTTACGGCATTATAAAAAGAGTGGTTCAATGGCAAAAACAGCGAAGGAGTTTGATATCAATCGACAAACTATAGCTGAGTGGAAAAAATTGGAAAACGAAACTGGCTCTCTGGCTAATAGGCCATTAAATCGTTCTTTTAAAAAAATAGATCCACAAAAATTAAAAGAAATTTACGACCAAACGCCAGACGCGTTTCAGAAGGATGTCGCGAAAACATTCGACGTTTGTCAAAGCTCGATCCAACGAGCTTTAAAAAAAAACTCCACTACTCCCACAAAAAGAAGACGTTTCGTTACAAAGAACGTGACGAAAAGAAACGGGCAGACTTTTTAGAAAAAATCAAAGAAATCCCAGAGAAACGTCTAGTTTTTGTCGATGAAACTGGTTTTCAAACGTTTTTTACCAGAATGTGCGGCTACGCTCTCCGCGGCTTACGGCTGCTTGCGGAAAGACCGGGGAGAAAAATTCAGCGACTTAATGTTGTAGGCGCAATGAAAGACAATAAAATTATTGCTGCGTCAATTTATTCGGAAAATACGAACACGCAAGTTTTTAATACTTGGGTAGAAGATTGCTTGTGCAAAGCGTTGGAACCTGGTGACGTTGTCATTTTGGATAATGCAAGCTTTCACAAAAGTAAGGCAACAATTGAGTTAATTGAGGCAGTTGGCGCCTGCGTATTGTTTTTGCCGCCGTATTCGCCAGATTTTAATAAAATCGAGAAATTTTGGGGAACGTTAAAAAAACGAGTAAGAGGGGAAGCTTTAATGTTTGAGGCCTTAAAAGATGCTATCAAGATCTGCATTACAAACACCAGCGACGAAATTCTGGCGATGACGGATTCTCATTAGCTATAGTCTCCCATCATACGGCTCTTGTTATTCCCTTACGGCAGCCATCCCACTTTCCAGTGGGCAAATAGCCAAGGATTCTTCCGAGCTTCTGCCATCAACCCCTAACTCCGCCTCAAGTTAGTATGCCTATCCCTATCTTTTTGAAGATTTTCTTTGTTTTCGCCGGTATTTCCGACATTCGCCACTCTCCTCGGATTTTTGTTTGATAAATAGATTTGCTGAATTCGAGTTACTACTCACCTATCTTGCAAGCATGCGAAAGCCTTTGTTCCCTTGGGGATACAGCATGCTCATTTTTTGAGCGACGCGCAAAAGTAGGTACTGTGACGCGCAAATATATGCATTTG
>JAIRNU010000079.1 GCA_031257945.1 Holosporales bacterium | reverse complement strand
TTTTAATTTAAATGCGTAATGAAGTGCTCGCGTTTCGATATGCGCCAGCTCACTCGTTGTAAACCACTCCGTGGTAGAAGAAACCATGTTCCCTCGCTTCTTTGCCTCAACTGAAGTGAGATTGGCATGGTTCGAATAGGTACTTTTATGCACTATAAAAAATCATCATTTTTTCAAAAAGTCCTTATTTCCTGCCATTCTTCATTTTTGGGGACAGGTACTTTTTGTCTAAAAATAGGTACTTTTTCCTCAGCAGCAAAAAAAATCAAAAAATTTTTTAATCCACAGCCCAAATCGATGCATTCAATCGGCATGAATTTCTAGAAATTTCGATGAAATCGTTGCGTTGTGCGAGCTGCGGAATCTTTTTCATAACCGTCGTTTGCAAGGCATTGATTTGCTTGTAAATCTGGCTATGAAGGTCATCAATTACGAAGGAGTACCGTTCTTGCAATACATTCGCTACTCCTTCAAAAGAAATATATTTTGATGGCTTATTCTTTTGATACTCAATAAGTATTTGCATGATCGCCTTGCGAATGTTGGATCGATCAGTTACAATCTGGATTTGGTTCAAATACAGCCCGTCTTTTTCCCATTTGAGGACAAACTTCGTGTCTTGATCGCTCGCAATTCTTTCGACAAATTGGCTAAAATCAAGCTTTTCACAAAAGATATCAGCGAAGTGAACGACGATATCGTTGCTAAAATGTGTCCTTGGATGCTCATTTACTTGTATCCATAAGCATTTGTACTGAAGGGCAAGTATCGTTTGCTCATTTTTCATAAACGCTATGGGACTTTCGTCGCGCAAAGTAATACCGTAAGCACACATTTTGTACACGAACCACTTCACTCCAAGTTTGTTAAGCGCTCCTTGAATCCAAGCATCAATTCCTTCAAAATTAAGTTGAACCGCTATCCCATCTTTCTCTTGTGTACAGCGCACTAACCCTTGGGTTTCAAGCCATTTAGCAGTTTCAATTAAATCTTTATCAGTTAAAAGACCAGATCCTTCCCCCTTCAAGATTTGATACGGCAAATCTAATTTACTCACGACAGTCCCTGCAAATTAACGAAAAATTAATTAAAATTGCCTATAGCTAGCAGCTTTATGAAAGCAGAGAATGCCCTGTGGACGCACTGTTATTACAGGGAAAACCGTAGATATTTTCGCAAAATACGCATGTCCAGAACTAATCGAGTTAGTATTATTTCGTGAATATTTCGCAGTATGAACCTTTTCCGAAATTCGGATGTTAACTGTTTGTTAAGTTTTATTTGTCACACTGCAATGTAGTGGCACGGGATCAGTATATGCGGGTAACGTCGCATTCTTGGCAATGGAGGGGAAGCGTGAAAAAGCTGATATTGAATGCGATGATAGTCGGAATGACTTGCTCTGCAGGAGACGCATTCACACTAAAAAGGGCGGGGAAACCCGAAAAGAAGGAAATCAAAACTGAGCCGCGCAAAAAAATAAGCGAGCCCCGAAAGGTCAGCTTGCGAGGATTTTTCGTCGGGTTCGGCGGTGATCTTTCACTACAACGGTTTAATTGTAAAGAAAACAGAGAATTCACCGGAGTTGATCAAAAGATTAAGTCAGCTGTACTTGGTCCAACGCTATCACTTGGATTCAACAAGAAAATATCGCCAAACTTTACGATGGGAATCGAGGGCGGAATGAGCTTCGGGTTCAATGCGAAGCAGCAGCATATCGGCAACGTCTTCTCCAAAGATTCGGCGCGCTTCCGCGAGCTGGTTCGAGACGTCAACACGTTGTTCGTGAATATCGGAAGACAGATTGAAGCCGCAGGAATGGCTGCCGCGGGTGATGGCCAGCCTAACACCATAGCTGCCTCTACGTACGTCAACTTCGCCAATACTATGCAGTACTTGGGGGGGGGGGGGAATACTTTAACTCTACCATTTATTACTTCAGCAGCCTCTGCTGATGAAATTTACAACGACACACCAACTGTACAAGCTCCGAATCCTAACGCTTCTCTCTCAAACTTCACAACTGCTGAATATAACGCCTTAGACGCGTTTAGCGGTCCAAATCTCGAATCAATCAATTTATTGCGTGAATTCATAACCGGCTATTATCCGAATTTAGCAACGGTTTTACGCGAATTTAACAGCAATGGTGGCGCAGCGCTCAACAACGCGACGGCCTTGATTCTAGGCAATTTTTTCCAAAATTCAGACACAGGCACCATTACGAACGGAACTGTTTCCTCCGCCAGCGTATCTGACGTGCTGAGCGCACGAAAAGATTTGCAAGATCACACGTATAAAGTTGATATTACAAATAATAACCAAACAATATTTAGAGTTTATCCGCATTTAGCGGCTACGGTCGGGTGCAGCTTGCCTGGGTCAAAGGCGACAGTATTCCTCAAAGGCGGAACTGCGTACATTTCCGGCCACGCATCGTGTGCGTTATGGGAAAAGGCGAAAGACTTTGGCGTGTTATCACCATTAGTCGGCGCAGAGATCCAATGGCCGCTCAAGCGCAACTGGCGGATTGGGCTGGAACTGACACACATGTTTAAAGCCACCAAGAAATTCGAAGAAATAAAAGTGCTCGGGATACAAGTTGAGCCAAGTATAAATGTCAGGAAGACCAAACTTGGCATTTCATTCTCGCATCACTTTTGCTAGATACGAAGCTTTTGCCGAAAAATAAGGAGGAAAGATGAAAAAGATAAAAACCGGTAGTTTGTGTGCTCTTGCTGGTATGGTGATGTCTCCTCAAAGCCTGCATTGCTTAACGAGAACTCAGAGAGCAGCTAAAGCAGCAATCATAAGAGGGGATAATATTAACCAGAACACGAAGGAAAACTCGAACTATCAGATAAGCAATGAGCCGGGAAAAGGAAACTCAAAATATGAGGAGGATTTGAAGCAAGAAGCGCAAAGGGCAGCGGATGCGGATCGCGCCCGCCAGCTAGAAAAACAAAAGGCTGATGAGTTACAGAAACAACTAGACGCACTGCGCGCATCCATCTCCGCGACTGCGCCGGCGCCGGCGGTTCCGCCACCACGCCCTGCTGCCGCACCACCTGCTGCCGTACCCGCAGCAGCGAGAACTGAGGGTGACGTGCTAAATGCCCTAGATCCACTTATAAACGCTCTCAACAGCGCTGCTCCAGTGGATAGGAGTGGAAAATCAATCGACCTGTTGGCGCATCTAATTATCTGGTCATACGATTTGCTCCATCCAACAAAAGTACTTGACCGAGTAAAAGCTGAGTCATTTGCAAATAAAGTCCTCGGCAAAGTTAGCAGCGACTGCTGGCAGATGGTCGCCGGGACTGCTGACACAGCAGTAAGTGGTAGAACGACGCAATTAATGGATCGTATAAAGGCAATTATTGATGCATTTGACGCTGTCCCCGGTTCAGTTGAAGCAAGGACAGGGGTTACAGCGCGTGTACGTTCCGTAGGATGCAGTGAAAACGAGCTATGTGCAATCATCAGCGCATGTGCAAATACTAAGATTTTTGCGCTTAGGAGTGCACCAGCAGCAGCCGGAGTGCCGCCAACTGCGCCTGGTTTCACTGCAGGAAGACCAGGTCCAACAGGTGCGCCAGCGACATCCGTTGGGAGACTTCCGGCGGCAGCGTCTGCTGCATTCGGCGCAGCTGGTGAGGGTGGTGGAGCAGCAGCACCAAGGCCTGGCAAGTTCGGTGCAAAAGCCAAGGCCGACATTAAACACACTACAGTCATTAGTGGCTTGGGAGACCTACTTTCTTTTGACGATTAAAAAAAACGTAAACATCAATACACCGGAGAGCACTATTACATCAAAGGAGAAATATATGTCAAAATTTTTAAGGAATGTTGCGTTGACTTGTAGTTTGAGCCACGTGCTTTTAGGAATTGTCGCCGACATTTCATTCGGTTCGGCTCCTCCGCCTCCGCCACCACCACCACCTCCTCCTGGGACAGTTGTTGTAAACAACAAAGGTGCCTCATGGAAGACACCTGATGACATGTTAAACGGTCTTGGCGAATTTATTGTCGCATGTTTCCTCGATATTGGCCCACTAAACGCTCCAATGAATGCATTTCGTACGTACAACCCTGATGGGATGCCTATAGACTATTACAATGCGCTGCAAGCTGCATTGCCAATAGCTCGCAATATTATTGGATCACGCATGACCAAAGAAGAAATCACTCTCGCCTCTATTGACGCAGATATATCATCTGTTGTTGATGAACAAAATAAAGATACAAACTTTGATGCGTATATCTATGACCGCAAGGGTAGGGATACAGCTCAGAAGCAGATAGATGAACAAAACGAAAGATACGGAGAATTACAAAAAGAACTTGAGAGAAAACGGTCTGAACAGGCGACAAAAATATCCGGAATAAAAAGTGTATTGAGCATGCCAGACAGCGCAATCCTTAATCGATTAGTAAGTATATTGCGTGGAAGCGGCCCTCTGCCATCTGTGTGGCCAGCCCGTACACGAAATGCACTGCCAAAATCGTCCGGGCCGGTTAAGGCAGATGATGAGGGAATTATAATTGTTAAACTGAGGGACTATTTGCCAGGTTTTCTAACCGACCTGTTAGGTATGCCAGAAGAAAATGGCTGGGTAGATGTTGCTTTAGAGGAAAAACGTGAGCCTGATTGTATTGTTAGCCACGATAATACAACCAAATTTATGGCTAGTTTTAATAGTTTGTTCCCAGTTTGGGCAAAGGTTGAACCCGGTCTGCTTGATAAATTTCACCCTTTACGCAGTACACGAAACTCTATCTATCGTACGCGAAAGCACAGTGCGATTGCCTTATTAATAGCGCTTGATGAACGAATGGCAAAATCTTCTGGGGAAGTAAGACTTTTCAGCATTGAACCGGCGTATAACCCTACTGAACAAAGATTAACTGAATCAAAACTAATGGCACAGATAGCAAACGAAGTTGCAGCCAACAGTAGCAAGCTAGATCCTTTATTGTTTCAACAATGGGCTCTTCTTCGACGGTTTTTATATGATAGTGATAAAGCACGAAACAGATTATTACAAACGCAAGAAATATTTGACATTATAGATGACATAGCACATGACGGTGTAAATATCGCTCAAAAATTTTATGAGCGCACGATAGAGATTATCGATGCCCTAAAATCCTTAGGTGTCACAATAACTTTCTAATGCCCATTCGCAATAAATTACGCAGTATTAATCATACAGGACGAAAGAACATGAAACATAAAGTATTCGCAATATTAACGGCCCTTGCGCCGTTAATTACTGGAGGCGGCGTTCACAGCGCGGCCTCTGCCGCCGCACCAATGGTTGTCACCCAAGAAAATCGAAAATATTTGGACGAAATCAGCGAAAGTGTGAGGTTTATTGCTGATTTATTAGGACAATTTTTAGATGGCGAAGATGGAGGTCTAGCTCAGGCGTATAGAGTACTGGATGCAGTGAAAGTATCTGATCCAAGTGCAACGTTAACCAGCATTCAACGTGGCCATTTCAGGTATGGCGGTGATGCTGCCAGCATTGGAAATATGATGAAGTATAGTATTAATAGGCTAGGTCTTGACAACTGTATAGAAAATCACTTGAATAGTGTCAATGTCGCAACAAGCGGTTTTTGGTTTGATGCATTACGCGACATACGCGACATAGCTTACGATATGATTGGCTGTCCTGGATGTGAGGTAACACTTGTGCTGATCTGTGAAGCGATGAGGATTTGCGCGAACCTTGCATGTACTGACGTCAAGGGGCTAAGACCAGAAGAACAAAAAGAGACCAAAGATGTTATATACAGAATACTTCACCAATATTGTACAATGCTGCGCGATGAGAAGAAACGAGTTGGGGGTGGCTTTGCGCACAGCATGACGGCATTTGTTGTGCAAATAGAAGGGATTGTGGAAGAACTGAAAACACAGCAGATCCAGGTAAAATGGCGCGCCCCACTTACATTCAAAGGATACAATTTATTGCAGCCAACTATACAAGCGTGGTTGTCAAAAGCTGGAGTGGTAAAAAGAGGGATGCTAGCCCAAAAATGGGGCAGCTCACAGAAGTGGCCGGAAACCGCGTTTAACCAAGTCGAAAGCGAACTAATCAACGACTTCGCAACATCGGCCAAGGTGACAACACCGGACGAAATAAAGAATACACTGCGCACAGTTTCGAACAGCTTGGGCTTTGATAGCGATACCGGCGCACCGGTTGCTGTATCTACAGCAGGTGCTGCGGCAACGATGAGTCGTGCACCTGCTGCTGAAAGCCCAAGCATTCCAACGGCTAGCATAAGTCGGCCAGTCGCTATAAGTACAAGCGCACCTGCCGCTGCAAGCCAAAGAATACCCGCCAGTACTCCATCCGCTGCAAGTACAAGCGTCCCTGCAATGGTTAGTACAATCGCGCCTTAATCACAAATGGGAGATCCGACACAGCCAATAGCACCTAGAACTCGATCCAAATTTGCGGCACTTCGTGCGAAAAACTTTTCCTGAACCACATGTAAAAATTGTTCCAGGTTAGTTTTTCAACATCAAATTGAAGTTTCTATCTGGTTATAGCTCTGTACAAGTCAAAGCAAACTTTGCGCACAAAAAAATTGCATTTTAGATTCATCTTGTCGTATCATCCGGGCGTTTGGGTAGGTTTGGCAGGAGGTGTTCCTCATGAAAATGCTATTTGCGTTGATGCCTTGTTGTTTGTCTGTGGGGTTTGGAGCTGAATATGGTCATGAACCTTGGAGTTCCGAGCGTGCTGAACGTTTGCCGGAAAGTTCCCACGGCATAACGGATAACGTTGAACTAGCTGAGTTATTACGGGATTGGGACGTTATAAGAGGGAACACTGACCGTTCTGCTTACCAAGCGATCACAGACCGATCTTTAGGTCATATTTCCAGTTCATTGTATTCGATGCGGGAGTCATTCGCACAGATTCCACCTCAATGTATGGTACAGTGGGAGGATCTGTTAATTGATGTTATGTACTGTCTGTATAGATTCGATAAAGCCGCGAAACTCTTGGACTCGCTATCCATTTCAATGCCTGGACATTTCTTCTTGCGATTTTTGGGGGGCGGCGAACGCGATGTTGTTCGACTTGATGACATTCTAGGAAGCGCGGTAGAACGCGCTGACGTAATGCATCGTGATTTCGCACGACAGCGTGTTTTCGATGATATAGATGATGTCTGGCTGCGTGATTTTGCACAAGAGTGGAAAAATACGAAGAGACACTTCAGCTTTGACGACGATTCATCCGAGATTGTTGCACGTTATTGTGCACAAACGGCGGATGCTTCTGTTGAGCGTCTATTTGACTCTTTAGGCAGAATGGCTTTTGCTTGGACTTTCGATTCCTCACTTCAACGTGAAGCTGCAAAGAATGATCTACTAATGGATATTCTGTCCGCCATGGACAAGCTCAAGAGGGATATAACAAACTACGTTCCTCCTGTTGTTCCAGAGCGACGTGCAATTGCCGAGCTTAAACACGATGCCGTCATTCCTGGCTTGGGAGACCTACTTTCTTTGGACGATTGAGCTATGTATCTGCTTACAGATGGTGCTGAGTGAGTCCCTATTCAGTCAGATGAGATTGCTCCAAAGTAGTTTTTGCTGTACACCAGCGAGCGTTCGTTTCATAAGCCGGCGTTTTTTGTAGCAGAAAAACGGACCCGGCTCCGCGGACATGCGGAGCTCTGGTGTGCGAGTTCCTGCTATTTGCGTTCTTTTTTAAGCTTCTTCTTCTTGCACTTTTCCTTAGCCTTGGCGCATTTGGTTTCGGCTTTTTGAGAGTTTTCTGCGATTTTTTTGAAGGCGGATTCGAGGACTTTGAAGGCGACGCCGAGGAAGATTTTCACCATGCTATTTTCCTCTCAGTTTCTTGATAATTTTGAGGATGGTTACGCCAATGATCAGCGCGCCGCCTGAGACGGAGAATGGGTGTTCGTGGACAGTTTGGAGGAGGAGATGATCCAGCGTGGTGGGTTTGTGCCGTTGATTCAGCTGTTGGTATCACTACTGAAGTCAGTGCGGCTGCCGCAGTTGGTGTTCTTGTCATGT
>JAIRNU010000016.1 GCA_031257945.1 Holosporales bacterium | reverse complement strand
TCCGTTAAGTGTTACCTCACCTTCAGCCTACTCATAGTTAGATCACCCGGTTTCGGGTCTCATGCCAGTAACGTACGCCCTATTAAGACTCGGTTTCCCTGTGCCTACACCTAACGGCTAAGCTTGCTACGGACACGAACTCGCTGACTCATTATGCAAAAGGTACGCTGTCACGGTATTCTAATGAATTACCGCTCCAACTGATTGTAAGCATCCAGTTTCAGGTCTATTTCACCCCCCTTCTCGGGGTACTTTTCACCTTTCCATCACTGTACTTGTTCACTATCGGTCATTGAGGAGTACTTAGGCTTGGAGGGTGGTCCCCCCATGTTCAAACAGGATTTCACGCGTCCCGTCTTACTCATGCATCATACTAGGATAACCGTGTACAGGGCTATCACCTTGTTTCGCAGAGCTTCCCAGCTCTTTTCCACTATCTTTTGTATGACGACTGGCCTGATCCGCTTTCGCTCACCACTACTAGCAGAGTCTCTGTTGATGTCCTTTCCTCTGGGTACTTAGATGTTTCAGTTCCCCAGGTTCGCCTCATAAACCTATTTATTCAGTTTATGATACCGCACATGCGGTTGGTTTCCCAATTCGGAAATCTGTGGATCTCAGGGTGTTCGCACCTTCCCACAGCTTATCGCAGCGTACTACGTCCTTCATCGCCTCTCAATGCCAAGGCATCCACTAGATGCCCTTTCGCGCTTGATTCTAATTAAAAGAAATAATTCTTCTAAACTCAGTTTCACTCTCAAGAAAAATTCAAATTTCTTGAGGAAAAAATCAAAATTTTAGAAAAACCCTAACTTACATACAGATGCTATCAAACATCTATAAGTTAGTTTTTCAAATATATTCACTATGTACAAAGATCAAGACCCTTACTTCCCAAAGGAACCTCTAAAGGCCTCTGAAAGACCGCATTTTCTTACGACCTTTCACAAGCCTCTACAATATGGTGGAGGTGGACGGAATCGAACCGACGACCTCATGCTTGCGGAGCATGCGCTCTACCAATTGAGCTACACCCCCAAATACGCTACCTAGCCTCCATCACACCATCATAAAAGTGGAGGTGGACGGAATCGAACCGACGACCTCATGCTTGCAAAGCATGCGCTCCACCAATTGAGCTACACCCCCATAACGGGCATGGTGGGCCAGGGAGGACTTGAACCTCCGACCCCACGCTTATCAAGCGTGTGCTCTAACCAACTGAGCTACTAGCCCATGCGGGGCTTCAACCTGCCCGCATAGACCCCCTTCCGGTGCCACAAAGACACTACCAGAAAAGGACACTTGCTCAAGAACAAACAGAGACGCAGTACCAACATCCAACAGAACAGGCTTATTTTCGAAATGGTATATGGGTGGCGCTGCCGATTTTAAGGTTATACCTTATAAAGGAGGTGATCCAGCCGCAGGTTCCCCTACGGCTACCTTGTTACGACTTCACCCCAGTCATCGACCCCACCGTGACCGACTACCTCCTTGCGGTTAGCACATCGGCTTAAGGTAAGACCAACTCCCATGGTATGACGGGCAGTGTGTACAAGACCCGAGAACGTATTCACCGTGGCATGCTGATCCACGATTACTAGCAATTCCGACTTCATGCCCTCGAGTTGCAGAGGACAATCTGAACTGAGGCTGCTTTTTAGGATTGGCTCCGGATTGCTCCATTGCATCCCTTTGTCACAGCCATTGTAGTACGTGTGTAGCCCAGCCCATAAGGGCCATGAGGACTTGACGTCATCCCCACCTTCATCCGGCTTACCACCGGCAGTCTCGTTAAAGTGCCCAGCATAACCTGATGGCAACTAACGACAAGGGTTGCGCTCGTTGCGGGACTTAACCCAACATCTCACGACACGAGCTGACGACAGCCATGCAGCACCTGTGTGAACGCCAACTAAATGAAGGGAATCATCTCTGTTTCCCAAACGTTCCATGTCAAGAGCTGGTAAGGTTCTGCGCGTAGCGTCGAATTAAACCACATACTCCACTGCTTGTGCGGGTCCCCGTCAATTCCTTTGAGTTTTAATCTTGCGACCGTACTCCCCAGGCGGAATGCTTAACGCGTTAGCTGCGACACCGAAAATAAATTCCAACGTCTAGCATTCATCGTTTAGGGCGTGGACTACCAGGGTATCTAATCCTGTTTGCTCCCCACGCTTTCGTGCCTCAGCGTCAGATACCGGACCAGAAAACTGCCTTCGCCATCGGTGTTCTTGCGAATATCTACGAATTCCACCTCTACACTCGCAATTCCATTTTCCTCTTCCGTTCTCAAGCCTTACAGTATTTGGCGCAGTTCCCAGGTTAAGCCTAGGTCTTTCACGCCAAACTTATAAAGCCGCCTACGCACCCTTTACGCCCAATAATTCCGAACAACGCTAGCTCCCTTCGTATTACCGCGGCTGCTGGCACGAAGTTAGCCGGAGCTTATTCATCAGGTACCGTCATTATCTTCCCTGATAAAAGAGCTTTACAACCAGAAGGCCTTCTTCACTCACGCGGCATTGCTGGATCAGGGTTTCCCCCATTGTCCAATATTCCCCACTGCTGCCTCCCGTAGGAGTCTGGGCCGTATCTAAGTCCCAGTGTGGCTGATCATCCTCTCAAACCAGCTATAGATCACAGACTTGGTAGGCCATTACCCCACCAACTATCTAATCTAGCGCGGGCCGCTCCCTAGGCGATAAATCTTTGCCTTCTCAGGATCATTTGGTATTAGCAGTCGTTTCCAACTGTTATTCCAAACCTAAGGGTACGTTCCCACGTGTTACTCACCCGTCTGCCACTAACCTAACAACCGAAATCGTTAGATTCGTTCGACTTGCATGTGTTAAGCATGCCGCCAGCGTTCGTTCTGAGCCAGGATCAAACTCTCATGTTAAATGAGAATTGACTTGACTTACACAAATCACTGAAAACCAGTATATTTGCGCATCGCCAAGAATTTTTTGGCAACGCCACCTATATACCATTTCAAAAATATTACAAACTTCTTCACAGAACAAACGGCTCCTCTTGCGTCAAGCAATCAGCACCGCCAATAGTTAATTTATACATGTCTTCTCTTCCGGGGTCAATACTTTTTTCCAATTTTTTTAAAATATTATTTTTGTGGAGAAAATTACGGCCTAAACTTAGCAAATCTCCGGCTAAGCCTATCGTTTGATCTTGAATTCATCTAACACTTGCAACAAGTTCACCGTTAAATTACCTATCTTGTACATTAACGAGCCTTTATCAAAAATGAATCCCCCAGTACCCAGCACAGCGCCCTTTTCCGCATATTTATTCATTTTCGAAAGTAACTCGTTAAAAAAGATTCGCTGGTCTGCTCCATCCTGCTTCACAAAAGACTTTGATACTCCAGACTGTAGTAGCGTTGTTATCTCTTCTAAAGCGTGTTCTTTTACAGATTTTATAAAAAGCCCCTCAACCACAGTAATCTTCAGATATAAGCGCTGCAACTCTTGTAAAAAAATTTTCAGCATGTTTCGTTGCGCCCCATCGCAAGCATCATCAATATCACATATAAACTGTAACCGTTTCGCCCACAAATCTATTACAAAAAGCACAGTTTCAAACTGTAGCCCAAACTGGCGCAACGGCGGTTTTTCTTCAGAGTTATACGAGCGAATTACTACATCTATACTCTCATTTATTGCGTGGCACGCCGACAATACATTCGATGCATTCAACTCTAATTCCTGCACGGGTAAATCGCTAAGTATATCTTCTGGGCCGGCATCAAAAAGTCCAGCAACATAGAAACTTAATTGATTAATTTCGGGCGCTAATAACGGCAAACTCTCCGTCGTTTCTTCAATAAAAGCAGCAAGCCTGCTATCGCACTGCCTTTTAAAGCCATTAGAATAACATTGGTCCAAAATATGCACTATCCGGCCAAATCCGCCAGCAATATTTTGCATATTTGCTTGTGATTCGCTACTTGCCCAATCACAAGCTGTTTTAAAAGAACCAATAGAGCGGCTGATGCTGTACAAATCTGCAACAACTCCCGCTCCAAAGAAAAAGTTAAAATTAGCACAATAAAGTATTAGTAATGCACAGACTCTAATTAGAAGTATCCCTAAAGTGACGTTATACTAATATATTTATAAAATATTCGTTATTTTTGTGTTAATTCCCTTCGTCACAAACGGCTTTTTTGCGGTGTGTGAGTTTTTACGTACTACGCGACCATTGTGAAACTCGCTAATTTAATGGATTGATGGCCACGCTACTTAGTGACACAAAGGTGCGGCTATGACGCGATTACAGATTTCTTAGTTTTGTTGTCGATTACTCGGCAAAGTACATCATTTTCATATATCGAAAAAATTTCGATAGGTAGCCGCCCATCCCTAGCCAAAGAAACGGCAGTTAAATCCATAATCCCCATGTTTTGCCGCAAAAAATCGCTATGGGTTATCGATTCGATATATTTTGCAGCAGGATTTTTTTGTGGGTCAGAATCATATAACCCGTCCACTTTCGTCGCCTTAAACAAAACGTCGCACTCAAGTTCACGCGCCCTAATAACCGCAGCAGTATCTGTTGAAAAGAATGGTTGCCCGCTTCCCCCAGCACAAATGACAACGACTCCAGAGGCCAAATATTGCTTGGCACTTGTTGTTGTATATAATTCGCAAACAGCTGGCATTGAGCGAACAGACAAGACAACAGCTTTTATTCCAACGGCACTAAAGGCTTCTGTTAAAATCAATCCATTTATAACGGTTGCGATCATACCTATCTTATCAATATTAGTTCTATCCGCAGAAGTATTTGCCCCCCGGCAAATATTTCCTCCACCTATTACTAGCGCCACCTCCACTCCCTTCTCTAGAATTTTTTTTACATCTATAACAATTTTGGTAAGCATCGTTTTATTTGCTACACCAAAATTAGGAATTTTTTCTGGGCAACAGTAACTCCCTATCGCAGGATTCTTAGAATCTTCAGATGCCTCGGAACTACCATCCTGACAAGCAAAAATCGACGAAACATCGGTTATGAGTGCCTCCCCGGATAACTTCAACAAAACTCTTTTATGCATAATGCCCTGCAGCATCGCCCGCAAGCCTCCCGCACCCTACAAAATTTTTGCTAGAAAAGCAATAGACGTTGATTGAGATTTCAGCGGCCCATTAACATGCCAAACGCAACACTACATATCTAACGACCACTGTCCTAGATGAAAGTTATTCCCTAAGGTCACCCAGATACCGAAAGAACGAAGCTTTCGCAACGGTCTAGTACGGAATAAAAAACAAACAAGTGTGTAGGACCCTGAGACACTGAGGTCCTGAGCCTTAGCTCGTTTTTTTCTAACCATGTCCGTAATAACGTATGCTACAATGCCCGAGTGGAGACGTTATAAAGCGGTGTTATGCGCTGTAGCAGAGTGATTTGCTTTCTGTGCTTGTTTGTTTGCGGTTGTACAACAAGGGTAATGCACAAGGGGTGCTACGTGCAGTCCTTTGATTTGTTGAAAGTTAAAGAACACGTGGATACCAAGGAAACCATTCGCGAGAAGTTTGGAATTCCGTCAACGACCTCTGTTTTTAACAAAGGCGTAGAGCGGTGGTACTATGTGCATCGCATAATTTCTGAATCGCCGGCGCGCGGGAGAAAGTCGGTCTTGCACCAAAGCATCTTCATTACGTTCGATAAGAGGGGTGTTGTGCAAGAAAAAGGGACTATCTCAGGAGAAAACGAAGTTGATATCTGTAAGGATGTAACAAAGGATGCTGGATATAAGACTACGTTTTTGAGGGAAACTTTTGGAAATATTGGAAAGTTCAGCCAGTCGGGCGGGGTTTTGAAGTAGTTTGATGTGATAGTGTTTGCCCCGCCTTCTGGAGTCGAAACACTGGCAGTTAGGCTTGTTGCTGGAAATTGAATGAGGTTATGGTGAGCAAGTGCTAGACTCCAGCATTCTTAACGAATGGGCGGATTTTTTGTTATTTGGGCAATCCCACTCGCATGAAACAGTTACTGCGTATTTGTCGGATTTTCGTCATTTTTATGATTTTTTGACTGAGTACGTAGGGCGCGCCGTATCAATTGAGGATATCTGTCAAATTGATGCTATTTGCTGGAGAGCCTGGCTAAGCCGGCAAAAAAACGATGGCCTTTGTGCAAGAACAATGTCTCGCCGCCTCTCCGCCCTCAAAAATTTCTTCAGATTTTTGGTTAAGAAAAAATATTTGGAGGATCACCCGATTTTTTCAGCGCGTATGCCAAAAATCAAAAAAGCCCTGCCACACCCTGCATCTTACGAAATAATCATGACCCTCGCGGATTCGTGTTCTTGCCTTCCTGGGGAGGCGTGGGTGTGCAAACGAGATGAAGCTCTGATTCTTTTGCTGTACTGCACTGGGTTGCGTATTAGCGAAGCCTTAAGCCTCACTTATAACGATATAGATGGTAATAGTTTTTTAACCATAAAAGGGAAGGGCGGAAAAACAAGGAGCGTCCCCGTACTAGAATGTGTAGTAAAGAAAATCAAGGATTATGTGGCGCTTTGCCCGTATCCATGCACAAGAACAGTGCTTTTTTGGGGGCGAAGAGGTGGACCGCTTTCCAAAGAAGTTTTCGAATCAAGGATTCTATCATTGCGCAGATTGCTAAATTTTCCTGAATTCTTGACTCCGCATACTTTGCGGCATAGCTGTGCGACGCACTTACTGGAAAATTCTGATGATCTGCGCGGGATTCAGGAGTTGCTCGGGCACGCCTCGCTTTCGACCACGCAAATCTATACGGATGTTAATAAGAAAGTTGCAAAAAGCGCTTACGATGCAGCGCACCCACGGGCTAAAAAAGAAGAGGCAAATAAATAGACCCCACATATAAGCACATTATCAGTAGGATTTGGGCGAGAGTAGACGGCTAGCGTTTCCGCTGCCGCCCCTCCACAGAACCGGACAAACCCTATTAAGGCATACGGCTCCCAGCTATGTCATTCAGCGTCAAATTTGTTTAGGCTGCCTCGGCTTCACCAGCACCATCCATTTCTTGGCTTTGTCAAACTCCGCCCAGGTATAGCTC
>JAIRNU010000109.1 GCA_031257945.1 Holosporales bacterium | reverse complement strand
GCCTTACTCCACAACCGCTCAATACCAACCGCTTTCGCAAATCAGCACCGTGTGGTGGTTTCCCAATAATTGGGTTTGGCAAATCATCTTGCTGCCTTTGCCGAAGGGCCTATTCCTTCATCCCTAAACCTCCTTTTCTTGACGCACTTGACTTCTTAATACTTTTTGTGGCACTATGAGAATATAGATCACGACAGCTACGGCCCGGCCCCGGGAGGGCGGGGGCTTGGGACGGCTCCCCCATTTAAAGGATATCACAAAAAGGGTAAGGAATCATTAATACTTTGCAAATACTTAAAACCCCAAGGAACTCAGGGAGCATAGTGGATACAAGCGTCACTACATCAAAACTCCCTAGAAATCTGGGAAAGCGGGCCCCGCCTTCTCAGCCACCTGGAAAATCGGCAGCCCCACACAGCAAGCCGCTCCGCCTAAAGCGGGGCACTTAATGTGGGGCGTCGGAGCTTGGGAAAAAGAGGCTAGGATCACGGCCATACAGATCGTGATCGGAGCAGATTTTTTTTGCTTTTTGTGCGTTAAGCACGTATTATACGGTTGTTAAAGGTGATAGTACCACGGTGTTTCATGAAAAATAAGAGATTGTCACTTGCTGGAGCATTGCTTCTGGCAGGTTGTTTTAGCCCGGAGTTGACCTTCTCTACGGAGCGCTTGTCGGCGTTAGAGGGCGTTGCTTTGCCGCAGTCATCAAGCACACTACTATCCCGCAGAGGACTTGTTATAGGATGCGGGGTTGCGTTAGTTGTTGTGGCTGCGCTAGGCGTATGGTGGTTGTGGCGGCCCAGTGACACGCCAGAACCTGGTCTGCAAATCCATCGCATAGAGCAGCCAGTCCGCGATTATGTCCCTGCAGAGTACGAACCTAGTGTTCCTAGCATTAACGGCGGAGGAGAACATTATACGTGCCAGTTGTTGACCCGTCGGTCCGATGGTTCGTCGCATCTTGCTATTACTTTTCTAAGCTTGCCGCTTACAGAGGCGGCTTTCACCCCGCATCTGGCTCGTGTTGTTGCTGGTGAGGAGGAGGATGGCAACCCTCTGAGATCTGTTGCTGATGAGGAGGCAGATGGCAACCCTATGCGGGATACATTACTTAATATGAGAGGTGACTATATACAGCATGCGCACACAATATATTTGGGCACAGACGATGCGGTTCAATTACTAGTCCCAATCCGAAATGGTGTTACTGAAATACAGTCATTGCATGGTATAATGGGTAGCAAAGTGCTACCTGGCCATGAGAGAAAACAACTTGCGATATCGCTGGTAGGACTGCTGCAGCAAATAAACTACCCTGAGCACGTGTCTTACGCCCGATCAACATTCGACGATTTATTGTTTTTTAGGACTCAGGATGGAAACTTCGAAGTGAAATATATCCCAGAAGTCAGTATAACTGCGTACGTTTACTCACAAACTAACACTACTGTAGCGGGCGGCATCATCAGGCTGTATGCTCCGGAAGTATGGCAGGGAGACGTGGAACAGGCCCCGGCGGACATATTTTCTCTTGGGCTGATCTTGTATCCATTGCTTACAGGGCGTAGTTATGCTCCGACGTACCAGCCGAAGCAGTTGGCCACTGCCATTCGAAGTGGTTCCGCCGCACGGGCAATCATCAATGAAGTTCCTGAACTTAAAGACGTGTTCGCTGCATTGTTAGCAATGAACCCTGCAGATAGATTTATGGATCCTGCCCAGATCATACAAGCAATAAATGACTACCAGGACTAACACTTCTTTCCGGCGGGCCATCCACTGCATGGCAATAGATTTAACGGCATGCGCAGTGGGGCGTTAGGCGTAGATGCACCTATTGTTCCTGTTGGAGCAGAGCCTACATATAGACCCTGGGGAATGGACCTGCGCCAGGAGACCAGCTGGTACTGGCACCTATCGATGAACCTGCACCAGTTGCCCCCCGTGTCGCCATTGATGAGGCAGATCGTCCTACGAACTATGCTCTCGCTGCAAGGAAACCAGATCTTGCAATTCTTGCGTCGTCATATCTGTAATAAACGCCTCTCCGCTGGAAACAGTTAAATTCGCCAGGTCCCGCTTGCTCGAAATCATATCGTCAATTTTCTCTTCGAAAGTCCCTTTGGTGAGGAATCGGTGCACCATAACGTTCTTTTGCTGCCCAATTCTATACGCCCGGTCCGTTGCTTGCGTTTCAACTGCTGGGTTCCACCAGAGATCGTAGTGTATCACATGATTCGCTGCCGTTAAATTAAGCCCAGTTCCCCCGGCCTTCAACGACACAATCAGAATTCTTATACTAAATTTTGTCTGAAAATCGTTAACGATCTCGTCGCGTTTACCGCGTGTAAGGCCTCCATGCAAGAACGGCACCTCGCAATGGAACCGCTCCCCCAACAATTTCACCAGAATACGTCCCATTTCCGTATATTGCGTGAAAATAATAACCTTTTCTGACGAGGATTCATCGATCTCGCACAAAATCTCTTCTAGCAGCTCCGTTTTCCCAGATTGCGGGATCGTCGCCGGTCCAATTTTAGTGTAATGCGTCGGGTGGTTACATATTTGTTTCAAGGAATTAATCATGCTGAGGATTAACCCACGGCGCGAAATCCCCGCGGCCTCTTCGATCTCGGTTAAGCTATTATTAACAACGCCCTGGTATAGCGCGGCCTGTTGCGCAGTAAGAGAGCAGTACCTATTGTTCTCAATTTTTTCTGGCAAATCGGAAATGATGTTTTTGTCGCTCTTTAACCGGCGCAAAATAAACGGCGCCGTAACTTTTTTGAATATCTCCAGGCTATGCGCGTCACGGCTACGCTCAATGGGAGCTGCATATCGTTGAACAAAGGACCTCTGGGAGCCAAGATAATGCTTGTTTGTAAAATCAAAGATGCTCCAATACTCTAGCATCCGGTTTTCAACCGGCGTTCCACTCATGGCAATGCGATGCTCGGCTTTGATGCTTTTTACAGCCTTGGTTTGCTCTGCTTGCGAGTTTTTGATGTTCTGGGCCTCATCAATTACGAACAAAAACCACTTCTTCTCGTTCAGTTCTTTTAAATCGCGCCGTACCAGCCCATACGAAGTAATCAGTACATCAATATCGTCGGGAATCTTTTCGCTTTTGCGCTTTTGTCCATGGTATATAAAGAAGCGAATACCCGGCGCAAATTTTTCGAATTCTTTTTGCCAATTGCTTAACAAGCTCGTAGGAACGGCGATAATGACTTTGCGGCCCTTGCTCAGTCCCCCAGCACTTTTTAGATGTAAGATCAATGCGACAACCTGCAGCGTCTTTCCAAGCCCCATATCGTCAGCTAGAATCGAGCCAAAACCAAGCTTAATATTCTGTACAAGCCAATTAAAGCCACGCTCTTGGTATGGGCGCATCGTAGCATGTAAATCCGTTGGCAACGGCGTCGGCTCAACGCGCGCCAGGCCGGTAAAAAAGGCCGAAAGTTTGGCGTCTAGGTTAACATCCGCCCCGTCGATCTCCCCAGCAAGTGCGGCTTGCATGAAATCCGCTCCATTAAAGGAGGTTGGCAAATTGTCCGTTTTCGCTAGGATTTGCTGGATTTCCTGTTCGTCTAGGACCACATACTCGTCTCTAATTTTGATCAGGCCTTGCGATTTATTGACAAGGTCTTGGAATTCATCAATGTTTAAACTATTCGAACCAACGGCGATTTGCCAATTAAAGTCAACCATCGAGTCAAAATTTACAAAGCTCTTGAGTGAGCCGCCCCCGTCCTTTGACCTCAAATTCAACGTAAGCCGTGGGCGCAATGAATTCCGCAAAGACTTCGGCAGCATTATTTCAACGCCTATAGAACGCAGCGCTGGCAACACCTGCATCAAAATTCTCGAAAACTCTTTGGCTTTAAATATAAGGTATTGATTCGAGTCTATCGCTCCTTCGAGCTCTGGCAAATGCTCAAAAAGAACACTTAGCTCCGACAACAGCGCGATCTTCACTGTCCTCGATTCAAATGCCGTTGCTAGTGGGACAAGTGTTCCATCAATGGCGACGCGCACATCCAGGCAAAAAGAGTCCTTCTCGTAGTCATTTACCAGCAAGTACAGCTTATGGCGCTTATCGAGCAAAAATGGCCGCGAAAGCCAGTGATGTATGGATGAGGGAATTTCCCTGTCAGCGATATCTTGGGAGGGGGTAAACACCGCTTGCATAAAAAACGCTTTAAAGATGCTGTTGCCCAGGTGCTGTGCTGTTGCGCGGGGGAAATTACCATAAATATGCGCAGAAATAAAAAGGGATGTCGCCGAAACGACTTGCTGTATCGGACATAGCGGCGCCCCAAGAAAGGTAATCAGGTCCGGAGGGCAGAGCTCAGCGAACTGCCAGCAGAGACGTTTAATATTTTGGTCAAAAAGCGCGGGGATCCACCGGATAAAATGAAAACCCATATTATTTCGTATAAGCTGCGGAATAATTGCTGAGTTTTCGACAAGGCGCCTAGCAAAGATCGAAACCATATGCATAAAGCGCAAGTTGTAACAGAGCTTATGCAAATACGAGGCCGGAATATTGAAAAAGAAATTCATTAGAGCTGTGTTGGAAATTTCTTGCGGCAAAGACACTCCGCCCAGAATTTGTGCAGTTTGGTGGAGACTACTAAGGTCTACGGAGAAAGTACTAAGTTGCGCGGGGTCTTTCCATAGAGACACAAAAAGCTCCTCTTCAGTGTGCTTTCCTGTTGGCTTTACCACATTCATTCCCCGCAGATGAGTGCGCCAATGCACGTAGCAGGACTCAAAAATCTTCAAGAAATCCTTTTCGTAAAAAAGTGGGGGTTCGTAAGACATGATCTTCATTATGTTTTCGAGCATGTCGTCGATCCTACCGAAATTCAGTGTGTCGAGGGTGGCGGGGTCAAGCTGTGGCGTTACTATCTCAACTGCCCCATCTCTCCCATTGCCTCCATCTCCCCCTGGTTCGACTGAAGCCGCGGCGACCGCAGGGATTGAGGCATCTGATTGTGGCAGCGGCGTAGTCTCTTCAACAGCACCCTCTACGCTTGGTGTAGCTAGTGCGTCCTGGGCTGGCCCTTCTAACAGCGGGATACTCGGCACAGCAATGTCTGCAGAATCCGCTGCAAATATTCCTGGCGCGTCAATGGCCGTTGCATTTAGATTCTCTATAATCTTGGGGGAGGGAAGTGGTTCAATATACGACGGACTCAGGACGATATTTAGGCGCGGGATTTGCTGCTCTTTTTCCAAATTTCCGCCACCAAAAGTATCAACCATCCGCATCAAGTCACAACCGTGCAAACTAAACAGCGTAAACGGGTTTTTGTCAATTTCGTCACATAATACGTACAAAAGTGCCGCGAGATGCTTGCATGGCATAGCCCAATCCGGGCAACTGCACGCGGCAGTAAGGTCTTTCCAGCGCGTTGGGAAGAGGTCGATATTATGCTCTTGCAGCTTATCTAAGATTTGCTCAGGAAGTTTTTTTCTAACGAGGGAGGCCAGTATTCGCGTAGAACTGTTAACGATTTGTTTAATAATCGCAAGTTGCTCTGTGGAAAACATAGGTACAGTTATGCGAACCTTATATGTATATGAACCATCTACCAGTGCAGTGATTGTATTCTTTACAATTTTGACATGGTGTACGCGCCCAGTATTAGAATACGACCGCCCCCTGGGCAGGCGATTCTCGTCTGAAATACCATTAAACGCATCTAGCCACTTGCGCCCCCACCACGTCTTTCCGTATGTCCGTACCATTTCCAATGAAAACTAAGCAAATAACGCTACCGTTCTAGCATATACTCTTACCAAAAAACAAATATTGAGTTAGATTTTTTCGTTACTATTTAGCCATAGCCACCGTCAGCTAGGAAATTAAACAACTCTCTAATTGTCTCGAGCATATACGGTCGTTTCCATTTGGCTATCCAACGTCATATACATGCGTTGACACTGTTTTCCGCGATTGTGCGCCGGGGCCACGCGGGGAATGCGTGACCTTTCCTGTTAGTTTACGCCGTTGTATAAGTGTCCCAAACCAATACTGCGCCCATACGCGACCTCAAGGGGACGCCCTCCTAAATTATTATGATATAGCCAATCGCGTTTAATTTGTGGTTTTCGCTCAAGTATAGACGCGCATGCTTTAAATACAGTTCTCCCGTAAAAAAAGTACACGAATTCGCACTATACTTGGTTTGATAAATTATGCCGCCGACTCTTGTGTAATTACTCCTAAATTATCGTTGACCCACGTTGTCAGCGTGTTGCAAATCTCCGGCCATGTCTTTCCCGCAAAGTTCTGCAACGCCGCTCGAAAATCCGTTGGCGATTTGAAGAAGACATTGTTGCGAACGTGAAAGTAGGAGGAGGGAAAGGAGACCGCTACGCCATGTGTATCTTCTTCCTACTCACAAAAACCTCCGGCTTCGTCGTGACGTATTGTGATTTTTCGTCGGGATCCTTCAGCATATACCCTCGCCCCCAAATTGTTTCGATATATCCATCGCGCTCCGCAACTTCGGATATCTTTTTCCTTAACTTACAAATAAAAACGTCGACAATCTTTAATTCCGGCTCATCCATCCCGCCATAAAGGTGATTCAAAAAAGCCTCCTTGTTTAAAGCGGCCCCCTTACGCATCGCCATTAATTCAAGCACCCCATACTCTTTGCTTGTTAAACTCAGGATTTTCCCATTTACCGAGGCTACACGGGTTTGCATATTAATCTCAATTTCGCCGACTTTGATGATGGACTCAGAGTATCCGTTTGTCCTTCTTATGATGGCATTTACCCTAGCTAAAAGTTCGTCCTTGCTGTATGGCTTTGTGAGGTAATCGTCCGCCCCAAAGCTTAACCCCTTCACTTTTTGCTGAGTCTCTACGACGCCGGAAAGAATCAAGATAGGAGTCCGAATTTGTGCAGCTCTAAGGCGGCGCATTACCTCGAAGCCCTCGATATCCGGCAACATAAGATCCAGTATAATCAGGTCGTACTCATACAACCGTCCCATTTCAACACCATCTTGCCCCGCATCAGAAATATCGCAAATAAAATTCTCAGTTTGCAGCAAACTCTGAATACTTTGTGCGGTTATCGAGTCGTCCTCGATGAACAGAACGCGCATTTTTTTCATTCCCCCCTTCTGCTTACATAAAAATGTTAACAGAAAAAAAATATACAAGCAAACATGTCGTAGTGCTTAAGTCATATTCAAACTATCGTTATGCGCTACCCTCACCGCCGCTCGCGCAGAAAATTAGTCAAAAAAACGGCAAGACAAGAGAGGGCGCAAACAAATGCCCCGTACGCAAATGCGGCCTTTGCAACGTATTCCATCAAGTGCCCACCAATTATATTGGCGATTAAGATACTGACTGTTGTGAAAAAGTAGTAAATGCCAAAGCTTGTTCCGCGGAGCTCTCTTGGCGATGCATTTGCAACACCGGTACAAAAAATATTTTGCATGAGGCCTATTTGTAAGCCCCAAAAAATAACTCCAAGTAAAAATACTATATAATTAGTCGAGGTAATAAAAATAATATTTGCCATAAAAGTTAGTGAGATGCCTAAATACATCAGCCGATCCGGGCGCACCCGATCAACCCAAGGCCCGCTAAAATACGCAGATACCGCCCAAACGGTGTTATACACCATCATCGTCCAAATTGCTTGATCATTGCGCAGAGAAAATGCTTTTTTCCCGTACAAAATTATTAAAGATTCGCTGAACCGAGACATGAAAAAGACAACAACCACAACCATCAAGAACCAAAAATTCTTCCCCAACAAAGCGACCTTTTTCAAATAAATTTCGTTTTTGCCGAGCAGCAATACTTTTTTATGCAAAAAAACTCGTTTGACGTGTTGCGGGGCATCCTTTACTAAAAAAATTATTATGAGAGATGCAAGAAGCGCTGGGATACTAGCAATTGAAAACACGAGTTCGAATTTATCGGCATTCAGGTAAAACAAAGTAATCACAAGCAACGTTCCAAGCGCAGAGCCAAAAGTCCCAAGCGCCTGTCGGATTCCGAAGCAAAAGCCGCGTGCACCTTTGGGGGCGTAATCGCCAATCAGCGCGTCCCTTGGGGTTGATTGCAGCCCGTTTCCGAGGCGGTCAAGGACCCTTGCTGCGATGGCTCCCATGCTGGTCATGCTGATGCAAACAATAATGCGCGAAATAGCCGTAAAAAGAGACCCCGCAGCAAAAATAATTTTTCGCCGGGACAGGTAGTCGCTTACAAAACCCGATACTATTCTGAAAAGGTAGCCTAGGCCCTCTACGATTCCGTCTATCAGGCTGATATCTTTGATAGAAAGCCCAATACTACTCAAAAAGATCGCAAAAACACTGAAAAACATGGCAGCAGAGCATGTAAGGAACAAAGAAGATACACCAATAGCCCAAATTTGGAAAGGTACTTTCTTTCGTGTCGACGGCATACCCACCTTTATAAAAATTAACAAATTGGAAAGTACATTGTACTCCCGTTGCCGAGGAAAAACAAATTTTGAGTTGCATCTACCTCTGCCTCGTTACCCTACATATTTATTTGGGTTTAATTTCGCAATGATCGTGGACGAAGCTTTTACTGTAGCAATACCAGCCCAATACTTACTCCCCCAAATATTTATTGGGGGGTTAACTTAGCAACGCTTGCAGTAAGCCTTTATTGTAGCAATACCATCTCAATACTAGCCCCCCAAATATTTATTTTCATTTTTCATACATTATTAACTGAAAATAGGTTGACTTCTTAATACTTTTTGTGGCACTATAAGAATATAGATCACGACAGCTATGGCCCGGCCCCTGGGGTGGGTGGGGGCTAGGGATGGCCCCCCATTTAGAGGATATCACAAAAAGGTTAATATTTCGTAAATACTTTGCGAATACTTACCCCCCCCCGGGAATTCAGGGGATACAGGCGTCGCCGACTCAACCCCAAGAAAATCAGGAGTAACACCGCAGCCCCCTCAAAATCCCCAAAAATCTTGGTGGATACGCCACTACCGCCGTTACCACCGTCAAAAACGCCCAAACACCAGAAAAGCAGGAGGCCACACCATCGCTCCCCGCCAAACCCTAACAACATAGAGGAGGGGCGGGCGCTTCCCGCTAGACGCAAGAACTCCACCATGCTTGTTCCAAAATCTGGCCACACCGATAATCCCGCAGCTGCTAAGGTGCAGCTGGCTGTGCGGGGGCCTGAAACACACGCTGAAAAAATATCGACATCGACGTTTTTTTTGTTAATATTATTAGGGTAGCCACTTCGATTATGTTTCTTTATGGATTTCGCAAAATTCTTGGCGCTGCCGGCGCTGTTGCTTGTTACCTCTTGCTCAACGGACCTTGGGACATCAACATATAGTGTGTCCGACCTTGGGCGCCCGCAGACCACGATGTCTGGCACGATTCTTTCCGTAAGGGAGATCGCTATTGAAAGTACTGATTACGTCGCACCGACTGTAGGAACAGGGCTCGGGGCCGTAGCTGGAGCTCTTATCGGCCACTCACAAGGCAAAACCGGCACTGGGGCCATGCTTGGCGGGGTTGCTGGTGGCGTAGGCGGGCACCTATTGCATAAAAAGAAGAAACAGCGGGGGTTTGAGTACCAAATAAGAATGGATACTGGGCACTGTATAACGATGGTACAGGGGCCGGATATCGTTTTAGCCCCTGGGCAGCGGGTGACTGTTGTGTATCCGGATTCTCACGATAGGCGTGGACGGCTTATCCCATTGGCGTGATTTTGGGCCGTGATTTTTGGCCGCAGTTTGAGGCTGTAATTTTAAGCGCGGTTTTTGTGGGTGCCAGAATGGTTATGTTGCGAATTGTTTGTTATGTCCAGTAAGGCAGGGTTTTGGCACGTATATTCTAAAATTAGAGAATTAGTCCGGAAAACGCGGCTGTTTTGTAACTGCTGCTTCGCGCGCAGCACCTTCAGTTTTAAAAAAATTAGCATGCCGCAATCTCTTTCCGTTGATCTTTGGCGGGGAAATGTGCGGCATGGTCAAGCCGTGGTTAATGGCTTTTTTTTTATTTATGATGAAAAACAGCGGTTTTTCCAGATGTCATGGGCGGACCTAATCCAAGTCTTCAAGACAGATGATTACTTTGCCAGCTATACCTGCAGTTTCGCGTGGATTCGTGATTTAAAAGCAACTGGGGACATGTCCGCCAGGCGCTTGGCGAGACGGATGATCGAGTTTTGGATCGAGGGGAATCTCGCGAAAAAAGTACTAATAAAATCGCCAAAGGTAAATGCTGTTGTATCGGCGAGGCGGCTGTCTTCGTGGACTCTCCTTTTTGATTTTTTTGGGACAAGCTCACACGACGTCTTTAAGAAGATTTTTTTTTCCGGAGTACAGGGCGAATACAAAAGAATAAAAAGCGCCCTAATGAAGAAATATTCAAGAGAAGATAAACTTGCCATAATCAAAGCGCTAGTCGAATACAATATTTACTGGGCCTACGATCCGTCGTTTTTCAAACTCATGCTATTTGAAATTTTAGCTGCAATTCCGGGGGCAGACGGCGCACTTACCATCGCCCAGCAGCCAATCACCAGCCTTTTCAATAATTTTTGTGTCGTTGTAGAGTTGCGGAGCGCCCTGCGGCAATGGGAGAAGTCTTTGGCTCGCGTTGGTAGCGTGCCGCTCACGCTATTCAACGACGTCTTCCAAAAAATTCAGCAATATTTAAGAACCGTTACCGCAGTTATAAGATACTACCGCCATAGTAACGGCTCTTTGTCTCAAATAAAAGCTAGCACGGATACTCCAATATTTAATGAATATGTTACGCCAGAAAAAGTAGATATCGCATTATCGCAAATAGAAGATGTTTTTGTTGATGATTTCGCCGCCGCCGATGTTTTGCGCTTTGCGGAAAAGAATTCGGTACTGTTTATAGACCTTGGTATGCACCGTCCACGGCATTGCGTGCTAGAAGAATTTGGGAAAAACCTAGCGAATGATGTATTAAATTTCGAATGGAGTGTAGACGCCAATAATATTGTAAATAGAAATTCTTTTATGCTTTTTCAACGGGACCGAATACCAACGTTTTTACGGAAAAAGGGAAGTATTCCCGATGGCCATAAAACAATAAAAGAATATTGGCAACAACAAGAGCGGGATTCTTTTTTTTTCAAGGCGGCCGTGCCGGCCGGCGAGTTCGAAGAAAATGCATGCTCGTTTGCGCGAGAAATACGGCTGTTCTCTCCGGAAAATCTGGTTTGCGGGGCGGATGCGCTTACGGTCGTACAACAAGCCGATTCGCTTTGGTTAATGCAATTCCACCTAGGGTACAATTTAAAGCTTATAGATAAAAAGCATGACGACAACCAGCAAAAAGGGTATATCTTCTACGAATTGCACCAACCTGACGCGGTAAAGAATAAGAAGATCCCTAAAAAGAGAGTCCTATTTGTGGTAGAGTCAAAAAACCCGTTCTTCCTAAAGGCAAGTACAGTGCACGATCACCAACTAATAACATTTGGTTGCTCTATCGAGCGGGCTTTAACGGCCGAAGTTACATGGTCCTTTCAGGTATTAAAAGCATAACCATGGAAATCGAAATTACACCATTTTTGCGCAAAAGCCTTGTTGCCCTAGTAGAATGCGTTCTAGCGCATGGCCAGTGCCCTGCGGATACTATCTTCCAGAACTTTGTACAAGAGAAAAGGCTTAATAGTACGAAGCGGCGACTACTTGCGTCACTATTTTTCGATTTACTGCGGAAGTATTGGGCGTGTGTTTCTTTAGCCGCGGCAAATAATGCCGAACACATCGTTAGTGCTTATTTCAAATTGCAGGAAATGCCTGGAACACCGGAGTGGCCGGCGACTTTGCCGATGAACATGTCCAACGACATCTGGCAAAGCTTCCAAAATTCGTTTGAAAGTCCGGCATCCGCTATTAGGGAGGCAAAAGAGGTGCAAAAGGCGGCTTTTGTCGACATAAGAGTGAACACTTTTGCGGGTTTCACGAAGAGCTTTGTCGCACGGTCTTTATGCGCCGCCGGCTTGTTCGTCGACGAATTGCCTTTGGAAGATGGGCTGCGCCTAAAAGACCGCGTCGACTTTTCAAAAAATCAGTTGTACAAGGAGGGCGCCTTTGAAATTCAAGACTTTGGCTCGCAACTTGTGGCCAGGCTGTGCTGTTTCGCCGGGGTTTCGTCAGTGTTGGATTATTGCGCCGGGGGCGGCGGCAAAAGCCTCGCTATCTTGAACGCTCTGCCCAAATTGCAGGATCTTTGCTTGGCCGATATTGCCCCAACCAGGCTAACCGCCGCAAAATTACGTTTTTCAAAAATACGCGATTTTGCCCGGCAAAAGCGGCTTTTTGAGGGGGAAATGGGGCCAACCAAGACATTTTTCCAAAATATACATACAGGGGGCAAAGTGTCTTTTGGTGCCCCTGGTGACGTTGCAAGCGATCCATTTGATTTGGTTATTGTTGATGCACCGTGCTCTGGGATCGGGACTCTGAAGCGGAACCCGTGGCTCACGGTCCACCTTAGCAAATCTAAAATCGAGGATTACGCGGGGGCGCAGAGGGGCATTTTAAGCAACGCCGCCAATTTCGTCAAAAAAGGCGGGTATATCGCGTATATTACGTGTTCGTTACTGCGGGAGGAAAACGAGGATATTGTTGCGGCGTTTTTAGCGGCCAACCCTGATTTTGCCCCTATAGACGTCGCGCAATGTTGGGAATTGTGTTATGGCTGTAATATCCCCATTCCGCTTGGCGTAGCGAGGCCTTCCCTGCGCCTCCTACCAAGTTTTTGTAAATCTGATGGTTTCTTTTTAAGTATTATGAGGAAAAAATGATTACTAACATTCATTTGCATAATTTTCGCAATTATACAGATATTGATTTACCTTTCACCAAAAGTCTTGTTGTTTTGTTTGGGCCTAATGGTGCGGGAAAAACTAACTTGCTTGAAGCTATATCTATGTTGGCGATTGGCCGGGGCCTACGCAACGCAACACTCCCAGAAATCACGAATACTGCAAGCGGCGCAAAAGAAACGACCTGGGCAGTACAAATGGTATTGAATAACGAAATTGCGCTATCCACAGGCTCCGCACTAACCGAAAACAACCGCTTCCGCCGGGTTTGTAAAATTCAAGGGGAGTTTGTGAAAAGCGCAGCAAAATTCCACGAATACCTTAATATCATAAGTATTACCCCTCTAATGGACCATATCTTTATCGACGCCCCTAGTATTCGCCGGAAATTTATAGATGACTTAATTACATCTTATTCGCCTGAACATAGTATTAATCTTCAGCAATATGAAAAGGCGCAAAAACAACGGTTCAGCGTTCTCAAAAGCGGACCCTACGATGATAAGTGGCTTTTGCTACTGGAAGAGATTATGGCGGAGAGAAGCATACTAATTTCTGCTGCCCGTAATGATTTTGTCGAAAGACTGAATGAGGGGCAAGCGCCGTACATTCCCCTATTCCCGCGGTTTTATAGCAAAATCGTTGGGAAAGCGGAAAACCTGACCAAAGATGAGATTTTTACTATGCTGGGGCAAAATAGGGAGCGAGACAAACTGGCTGGCATAACGACTTTTGGGTGCCATAGAAGCGATTGGGAGGTGTCTCACCTGTGCAAAAATAGAGTCGCAAGGGAGTGCTCTACCGGGGAACAAAAGATCCTCCTGGTGTCTGTAATTTTGTCTTTTGTTAACCAACAGCTGAAAAAAAATGATACACTTATTATATTGTTGTTAGACGATGTAATTGCGCGTTTGGATGCATCCCACCGTGCTGTGCTATTCGACCAGGCCAGTGAATTCAGGCGTGGCGCGAGCAGTGGGCTGGTGCAGGTGTTTTTTACGGGAACAGACGCGGAGTTATTCGGGCCGGTAGCAGATGCTCAGTTTTTGCGAATCGATAGGGCATCTGTGGTTATTTGATATTGGGAGGTACTATGAGTAGTGACGAGCGTGAAGTGGACGAAGTGAGTGAAGGGCAAGAGAATATGCAATACAATGCAGATTCCATAAAAGTCTTGAAAGGGCTTGATGCCGTGCGAAAGCGGCCAGGAATGTATATTGGAGATACTGACGATGGCACTGGATTACACCACCTAGTATATGAGGTTTTGGACAACGCTATTGACGAGGCGCTTGCCGGGTACTGCAACGATATCACGTTAACTTTATACGCTGATGGGTCTGCCGCGGTTCAGGACAATGGGCGAGGGATCCCAACTGGTATCCATAACGAGCTGGGAGTATCCGCGGCCGAAGTTATAATGACGCAGCTTCATGCTGGCGGTAAGTTCGACCAGAACGCGTATAAGGTGTCTGGTGGGCTGCACGGCGTTGGCGTATCCGTAGTAAATGCGCTATCGCATACGCTGGAGCTAAGCATCTGGCGCGATGGGAAGTACCACAAAATGACATTCCATAACGGGGTCCCGGATGCCCCACTTGCTATTGTCGGAGACGCTGACGGCGCGCAGGAGACGCCCAAGCAAGGGACATTGGTGCGGTTTTGGCCATCTCCCGAAGTTTTCAAGCTAACTACTTTTGATTGCCAAATCATAGAGCACCGAGTCCGAGAACTAGCATTCTTGAACCCAGGTATAAAAATCACAATTATTGACGAGTGCAAGGTTCCAGCATACAAGAATACCCTTTGCTATAAGGGCGGACTTGTAGAGTTTGTAAAGCACTTGGATAGGGCTAAAAGCTCAATCCAAACAAAGATCATCGAAGCCCATGGTAAAAAAGATAATGTTATAGTTGACCTTGCAATGGAATGGACAGATGGCTATCACGAAAATGTGGTGTGTTTTACGAATAACATCCCGCAGCGTGATGGGGGGACCCACTTGGCGGGATTTAAGAATGCCCTGACGCGTTGTATTACCAATTACGTCCTGCGGAACCAGGGGACGAAGAGCTTAGGAAAGAATAAGGACCTAAAAGACAGCATCACCGGGGATGATGTGCGCGAAGGCATAACCTGCGTCCTTTCCGTAAAAATCCCCGATCCCAAATTTTCCTCACAAACTAAGGAGAAGCTGGTTTCCTCCGAAGTGCGCCCATGCGTAGAAAGCATAGTCTCAGAGTCTGTGGATTTGTGGCTAGAGGAGAACCCCGCGCAGGCCAAGGTTATCGTAGGGAAAGTTCTAGATGCAGTTGCCGCCCGCGAAGCAGCACGGCATGCCCGGGAGTTGACCCGCCGCAAAAACGTACTGGATATCGTGTCTTTGCCCGGGAAATTGGCGGATTGCCAGGAGAAAGACCCCGCCCGCAGCGAGATTTTCATTGTGGAGGGGAATTCGGCTGGCGGCTCGGCAAAGGGCGGCCGGGACAGGAAATTTCAGGCTATTTTGCCGCTGCGTGGGAAGATATTAAACATCGAAAGAGCCCGTTTCGATAAGATGCTGTCTTCTGCTGAAATCGGAACTATCATCACCGCCCTTGGTACGGGGATCGGTAACGACGAATTCGATATAGCAAAATTGCGCTATCACAGAGTCGTTATAATGACGGATGCTGATGTTGACGGCAGCCATATCAGGACGCTCTTGCTGACTTTCTTTTACAGGCATATGAAGCCTCTTATCGAAAATGGGTTTTTGTATATAGCACAGCCCCCGTTATATCGCGTAAAGCGCGGGAAATCCGAGGTTTATATAAAAGATGAGCACGCTATGGATAAGTACCTCCTCGATTTGGCTTTAAGCGAAGGTTTTTTTGATGGTGGCGATATTACCCGCATTAATACCGTAAAGCACATAATAGACAAGGTTTTGCGCCGGTTTAGTAATGCTACGATTTTGGAGCAGTTATGGTTTGCAGGGTATTTCGAGGCGCCGGCTAGTGTTGATCTGGCCGGGGTGGCGGCCCGCCTGAAAGCCATTGATGAGTCTAAGCGCGCCCAGTGGCAGGTTATTCGGTCCACCCAGCCAGTTGCGGATACACAGCAGGATACCAACGTCGCCGCTAGTACTTATCAGCAGCAGCTACCAATATCGTCAAAATTGGTTATCTCTCGGACGATAGCGGATGTTGCGGAGTCGTGGGTTTTCGAGGACGCTATACTTGAGACGCAAGAAATACAAACACTTGTTAGCAACTATAAAGACATTCAAAAAATGTTCTCGGAAGAACAGATGAAGTACACGACGAAGGATGGCTCTGAAACGATTATCAACGGCCCAACGCACCTGATCGATACATTATTGACGCGCGGGAAAAATGGATTAACTATTAACAGGTATAAAGGTCTTGGCGAAATGGACCCTGAACAATTGTGGGAAACGACTTTGGACCCAGCATCACGGACGTTCTTAAAGGTGAAGATTAGCCACCTCGAGGAAACTGATGAAATCTTTTCAACCCTAATGGGGGACGTTGTCGAACCAAGAAGAGACTTCATCCGGGAAAATGCTGACAAAGTGGTAAATCTTGATGCGTAAAGTATACATTCCGCATTTTGTTACTCTTTTTGCGAAAGTACTACTTTTTTTCGTTGTTTTTCAGGGATCTTGTTCGGCGTCCAACAATATAATGCCCCCGCTGGAATCGGCAATTCCGTTTATCGGGGTCTTGCTCTCCATCACGCTATGCCCGCTGCTGGTGCCGCGGCTGTGGCACAAATATGAAAATCTCGTATTGGCACTTTGGGTTGTGCTTTCTGTCGGGCTTTGCCTTTTTGCTATTGGGGCCGCGAGCACAACAAGCATTATCACCAATGTAATGATTAAAGAGTATATACCATTTGTCACATTAATCGGGACATTATTCACAATTAGTAATGGAATAAATGTGCAAATTAACCGCGCCGGCACGACGAAAGTGAATCTGTTGCTGCTGACTATCGGTGAATTGCTAGCTAATTTTATAGGGACGACGGGAACGGCGATTTTACTACTCCGCCCACTGCTACACGCCAATAGGCATAGGAAATACACCGTTCATACCGTGATTTTTTTCATATTCTTGGTTTCGAACATTGGCGGGTGTTTATTGCCATTCGGCGATCCACCGCTGTTTTTGGGCTATCTAAAGGGAATCGATTTTTTTTGGACGGCAAAGCATATGTTGCCATTCTTCCTTGCCTCATCTGCGATTTTGTTAGCTGTGTACGGTGCCATCGACTACTTCTTGATGCGCAAAGAAGATTTGGGCGGTAGCGCAACGGAGCTTGGCGTGACGCAACACAGACCAGTTCTTAAAATCTCTGGGCTCTTCAATATTTTCCTGATGTTTTTTATAGTAATTCTTGTGGCGGGAACGGGATTACTTCCTAAAAAAACCGTGTTTACTATCTTCGACGTCAATATACAATATAAAAACTTGGTCCGCGATATCGGACTATTAATCATTGCCGCCGTTTCCATTATGCGCGAGCGGCATAAGACCGGGCAGGCCGGACAGAAGCACGAAATTTCATGGGGGCCGCTTAATGAGGTTATCCGCTACTTTATCGCTATATTTATTACCATGGCTCCAGTTGCGCTTATGCTGAAAAAAGGGCACGAGTTTTTTGCACCTATCCGCGATATGCTCTCGCAATCGGAGCACGTCGCCTTTTTGTATTTTTGGTTTGTTAGCCCGTTTTCAGCGCTCCTTGATAATGCGCCAACATACCTGATCTTCTTTAAGATGGCCGGCGGGGATGCTCAGATTTTGATGCACGAAGGCGCGAAGATTTTAACAGCAATATCTGCGGGCTCGGTTTTTATGGGCGCGATGACGTATATCGGCAATGCCCCAAATTTCATGATACGATCGATAGCAAAACAGCATGGTGTGGCGATGCCGAGCTTTTTGGGGTATATGGTGTGGTCTAGCTTAATTTTGGTCCCGCTGTTTGCTGCGTTATCTTACTTGTTCCTTTACTAGGAGTGGGCTTTTTTATAGAATGTAGCGGGTGTTTTCCGGAGTTTTTTGAGAGGTAGTATGGAAGCGAGTATGAACAAGACTGGCAGCATGAAAGTTAGTGGAGAAACGGCGGATGCCGGCCTGACGGTACGCGAACGAGAAAATTGTACTGATGCGCCGGAGCTCGCGATGGACGCCCTTTCTTTCGAGGAGGCTCTCGCAATGCTGGAGAATAATGTAAAACTGCTGGAGGGCGGAAATTTGAAGCTTGATGAGGCCGTTAGCATTTTCGAAATAGGAAATAAATTGCAGGCCCATTGCGAAAAGAAGCTTAGCGAGGTAAAGCTGAAAATAGAGAAGATTACGCAGAACGCGGCGCAGCCTGGTGGGGTCGCCTTCGAGCCATTAGATTACCGCGCGCATTCGCAGTCATAGGGCCCCCGGCGCAACTGTTCCAACGCAAAATCTCAATAGGGCGTTCAACGCGTTGCGTTGCAGCAGGCCGTAATTTGTCTTTTAACAAATCGACCGCAACGCCTCCACACCTAGGATTTTTTAGCCATATCCTCAATGTAGGTTCATAAGCGTTAAGATGGAATTGGTAGTTGGACGGAGGGAGGCCGTTGTTCTACAGAAAAAGTAGCGAAATCTCCGAAACTGCGAGAATTAAAGAGTATAGTTTTTACGACCTCCAGAAAAGAATTTAAAAACCCTGAGTTCCCAGGAGGGAGGGATGCAGAGATGTCCCTTTTTGATTTCTTGAGGTTCGAGGCGGCGCTGGCTGTACGCTCCGGATTTTCGGGGGCTCTGAGCGGGCGGCACCTATATCCCCTGATTTCTGGGGGATTCAAGTATTCGCAAAGTATTAACGATTCCTTAACCTTTTTGTGATATTCTTTAAATGGGGGAGCCATCCCTAGCCCCCGTCCACCCCTGGGGCTACACTTGACCCGAACATACAAAATGTGTAAAATGCATTTGTTTTTGCGAGGTGGTACATTGTCGTGAGCGAAGGAAAGTTCCGGATAGAAAACGAATTTATCGGAATTAACTTC
>JAIRNU010000065.1 GCA_031257945.1 Holosporales bacterium | reverse complement strand
GGAGTTCCCCTACTTCAGTTAAAAATGAAAATAAATATTTGGAGGCTTAGTATTGGGAGAGTATTACTGCAGTAAAGGCTTATTGCAGGCGTTGCGAATTTAAATCCAAATAAATGTGTTGTGTGCTAATGTCAGTGTCAACACGGTATCAATCTAACCACGCCCATATTAGTGTGGCGATCTTCAGCTTTTTTGCAGCTTTTAATACTATGCGCATATGAAATGTAAAGTGTTTGAATGGTGTCCTGGAGGTACTGAATTTGCACGTTCCTGGGATATTGTGGCGTCAAAATGTAGAGAAACGCTTATAGACGAAGTAAGAGGGTGGAAAATACTGCGAATTACAGATATTCTTTCCCGTTGAATTTCCTACAATCCTTAACTTCTTTAAGGACCTCTAATAACGCAAATGCCATGTATTCGCCTCCTAAAACACCATCCACGCTTCTTATCATTCATACAATCATTCAAGGATTGCATTGCTAAACAAAAGCCGTGAGTGCTGAGATTGCACAGTTAAAAATCAAGTTGACTGTACTTTTAAAATCTCACATAATCCCTCCGTATCGTGCGGAAGTCTATCTTACGATGAATTTTAGCCCTGCGGAGGGGGAGCCCTCCGGCGTTAGTAGCAACAGATCCAATAGCGGTTTTGGTAGCGGTTTGTGCGGCGGATCTGGTAGTGGGCCCGGCAGGAAGCCCGTGGTGCCACCGATACCTGGCACTGTATGGATTATTGGCGTTATCATGTTTTTTGCATGTGTTTCTTCGGTGATTATCTATACTTACGGTGGGATATACCTAAAAGAGGAGCTTGGCGTTACAATTTCACAAGTTGGCCTGTTGGAAGGGCTCGCTGAGGGCACATCATTTATCATGAAGCTTTTAGCAGGTATTTTGAGCGATGCCTTTCAGAAACGAAAAGTTTTGATGATTGTTGGGTACGGCATTATCATCCTCGCCCGCTACGTTTTAGCTGTTTTCTCGTGGTGCGGGGCGGCCGTGGTTTTCGCAAGGCTTGTTGAGCGAGTTGGTAATGGCATACAAGCTGCCCCCCGAAGCGCGTTGGTTGGCGATATCTCCCCGTCAAAAAGAATCGGCGCTTGTTACGGCCTTAAAAGGAGTTTGGCGACTATTGGGTCATTCATGGGGGCTTTCATGGCCATACTTATTATGCAGTGGAGCGGGGGGAGTTATCGGGTACTATTCTGGTTTACCGCGCTTCCGGTTTCGCTTGGCTTTATGTTGCTTCTGTTTATGGTCAAAGAACCAGCGCGTTTGAAAAAAGCGGCGGTGCTGTCTGTTTTACCGTCCTATTCGCCAAAATACAAAGCTACTTTTAGTTTTTCAAAGTTCAAACTACTAGGGACGACTTTTGGAAAACTAATGATAGTTAATTTTATATTTATTTCGGCCAGAATGGGGGAAACGTTCCTTGTGATTCATGGGAGGGATGAATTCCACCTAGCCAAAGGGCTTGTTCCAACGATCATGATGGTATTCAATTTCGCTTGGGCATCGTCGTCGTATCCAATAGGCCTCATAGCGGACAAAATGAACAGATACTGGCTGCTATGCCTTGGAATGACGTGCTTGGTTTTAGCGGATATCACATTAGCGACAGCGACGACTTTGTTTACGTTTTATCTAGGGATTACGCTATGGGGAATTCAGTACGGAACGACCCTTAACATATTTCTATCGCTTATAAATGAAGTTGTTCCTGAAAATTTAAGGGGCACAGGGCTTGGGATTTATTTTATTACGTGTGCAACCGCCACAATGATTGGGGACACTACAATGGGACGTATCGCGCAAAGCTTTGGAACAACGCGCGCTGCCTTTGTTGCTAGTGGGATTGTGGCTGTTATTGCAATTATGAGTTTAATCGTTATTATGGGGTACAAGATAAAGCAGAAATAATATTGCTGCAGCTTAATTGAAAATGCGCACACGATTGCGCAGCCGAGTCGTTTATTTCATATTTCAGGAAACCCTTACAACTGTACTTAAGCACTAAATAGCCCTGCTGTCCTGTTTGGTGTCCGTCCTAAAGCCTTCCTTTCGTGTACGTTGATAGACTGTAAGCGAGCGAGAGACCCCATAGTACTAGTAGTCCTCGGAGGCTTTGGTTCATTCCTATGATCCACGATATCTTTTGGTGTTTATGGACTGTCTAGGAGCAAGTGGATTGACCTTATGCGGAAACACCTGTTACACTCAAGATAATACGGGAGGACGGTTTGAGCTAGTACTAACCGGTCCTTTCGTGCGTACGGCGTTTGTTTGGTTTTTTTTTAATTTAGATGAGGAAATATGGTAGGAAAAATTTTAACGCTGGCGATACTGTCAGCAAGTAATGTGTTTTGTAGCTGCGAGTATCGATTAGATACGGCCGGGCATGTGATCGGAATAGTGCCTGGTGACAACGGTATTGCCGCCGGTCGTCAGGTTGTGATTATAAATGGGCAGGGGTATAATGTTGCTTCAATGAAATTGAATGATAGGCATAAACAGTATGTAATAGACGTGTTTATCCCGCAAGATATCATCCAAATCCCAGATTTAGCTTTTAAGAGTTGTCCGAATCTTAAGGCTATTGCGTTTGAGCCTGGAAGTCGCTTAGCTGAAATAGGAAATAACGCTTTTTGTGAGTGTTCGTCATTAAGGAGTATAACCATCCCTCAAAGCGTAAGGTCGCTTGGAGAGGCAGCTTTTGCTGGGTGTTTGGGCCTTGATTTTGTCGCATTTGCAGCAGGCAGTCAATTGGACACAATTAAGGAATTCGCTTTTGCCAAGTGTAACTCATTAAATGCTATCACTATTCCACAAAGCGTTATTTCCCTTAGTGGATGGGCTTTTGAGCAGTGCGCGAGTCTTAATAGTGTTACATTTGAAGCAAGCAGTAACTTGCACACAATTGGGGATTTCGCTTTTAACAGGTGTAGCTCCTTAAATGCTATTACTATTCCACAAAGCGTTACTTCCCTTGGTGAACGGGCTTTTTCTGGGTGCGCGAGTCTTGATAATGTTACATTTGAAGCAGGCAGTAACTTGGACATAATAGGAAAAGCCGCTTTTGCCGAGTGTAACTCCTTAAATGCTATCACTATTCCACAAAGCGTTACTTCCCTTGGTGAATGGGCTTTTGGGCTGTGCGCGAGTCTTAATAGTGTTACATTTGAAGCAGGCAGTGACTTGGACATAATTGAGGACTTCGCTTTTGACGGGTGTAGATCTTTAAGTGATATAGTGATCCCTAATGGCGTGACGCAGATAGGAAAATACGCCTTTCACGCGTGTCCACTGCAGTATATAAATATTCCAAGCAGTGTAACACATATAGGGGGATTAGCTTTTAGCGACTGTTCTCCCTCATCACGTATTACCCCTGATGGATCTATTGGTAATCGTATGACTGTTACATTTGCTCCCAATAGCAACTTACAAACGATAGACATGAGAGCTTTTTACCAATGCGACCTAGAGAGTATTATTATCCCCAGTAGCGTTACTTCGATTGACGTCGAAACTTTTGCGGATTGCACCAATCTTTCTAGTGTTACATTCGAACAAGAGAGCCATTTGGATACAATCGGCATACGTGCTTTTTGTGGGTGCCCGATGGAACGCTAACTCCGCCTAAATTAGTGGGTCGATCTTTAGCTTTTTGAACAAATTCCTGTTCTTTTGTGTCATCTCGCTCCGAACCCACTGCTGAGTCCACATATTCCGGTTTTGGTATATT
>JAIRNU010000025.1 GCA_031257945.1 Holosporales bacterium | reverse complement strand
TCGATTTTACTACGCTCGTCGCGGGTCACGTGGGTTCGCATAAATCCTCCTTTGTATGCTGTAAGGAGATTAGCTTATCTGGGTGACCTTAGGGAATAACTTTCATCTAGGACAGTGGTAGTTAGATATGTAGTGTTGCGTTTGGCATGTTAATGGGCCCTGTGAGAGGCTAGTGGTGAAACTCCCCTGGCCTACTCGACCCTATTTTCAGTTAATAATGTATGAAAAATGAAAATAAATATTGGGGGGGGGAGTATTGGGATGGCCTTACTATAGTAAAGGCTTACTGCAAACGTTGCGAAATTAAACTCAAATAAATATGTAGGGTGCTGAGATAGTCATGCGAGAGTAGACGCCACCAGTAATGGCGGCGTCTACTCTCGCAAAAAAAAATAGTTGATTTTTTTTAAAAAAGCTACTAACTATAGCGGGAGTAGTGATATTTTGACTAGGAAAAATGTCAATGAAAAAAATTGTACCTATTATGTGCTGTACTGTACTTCTTAACGGCGGTTTTTCAGAACTTAACGCGCGTGATTTTTGGGAAAAACATAAAGTAGCAATTGGCGCAGGTGTTGCAGGAATAGTAGTTTGTGGGGTCCTTTTGAGTGGTAGTTCCGAGCCAGCAGTAAACGTACCCGATGTTATACAAACAGGATCAGAAGCTAACTCACCAGTTAACTCACTAGTACCAGAAGCTGTTCTATCAGTGCCAGAAGTTAACCCACCAGTACTAGAAGCTGTTCTATCAATACCAGAAGCTAACCCACTAGTAGACACGCCAGCGAATACGAAAAGCTTATGGCCACTTGCCATTGGCGTAGGTGCTATTTGTGTTATTTGTATCGGTAGTGTAATTGGGTACTACATCTGGAAAAAACGTCACCGCGTTGCTCCGCCACCAATTCCAGTTCCAGTTCCAGCTCCAGCTCCAGCTCCAATTCCAGTGCCACCAGTGCCAGTGCCACCAGCTGCCTTAGCAGACATGATGTCAGTAACTACACTTGGTAACGGCGGTGACAGGCAAATTCACGACTTCAAGGATTTAGCATCAGCACGTGCTTTTGTTCGAGACCATCGGCAAGAAGTAAGGGAAGTTACAATAAGAAGCGGAGTGATAATAGGACGAAACTATTTTGCGGGTTTGACCAATTTGGAAACAGTTACGATCCTAAATACTGTTACCACTATAGAAGAGCGTGCTTTCGAGGGCTGCAGTAACCTGAGAACCCTTACTTTAGGGCAGAATGTCCATAGGATAGGAGATAGGGCTTTCCGTGGTTGTACGTCTTTACGAGCAGTAACAATTCCAAATTCTGTTATCGCTATAGGAGATAGTGCTTTCAAGGGCTGCAGTGCAATGACGGCACTTATTTTAGGGGAGAGGCTCCGGAGTATAGGAAAGAGTGCTTTCTTCGGCTGTACATCTTTACCAACAGTAATGATCCCAGATTCTGTTACCGCTATAGGAGATAATGCTTTTAAGAATTGCCGTACAATGACGGTACTTGCTTTAGGGCGTGTCCAGAGTATAGGAGATAGTGCTTTCGAGGGTTGCAGTAACCTGAGCCACCTTACTTTAGAGGAGAATCTCCAGAGTATAGGAGAGGGTGCTTTCAGGAACTGTACAAATTTACAAGGAACAATACATATAAACGGAAATGCAGTGATAATCCCGTCATCTGTCACCGCTATAGGAAAGCAAGCTTTCGAGGGCTGCGCAACAATGCAGGCCTTTGTCTCGGGGCAGAGGGTCCAGAGCATCGAAGAAAGTACTTTCAAAGGTTGTTTGCTTTTACGTAATGTTGGTCTATGTAAAGTTACACATATTGGCGCACAAGCTTTTTCTGGTTGTACTCAGCTAGCCCGCACAGCGCTGCCAGAAGTTACTACCATTGGGGACCAAGCTTTTGCGGGGTGTACAACGCTATCAATGATAGTGCTGCCAAAAGTTGTTACCATTGCGAACCGAGCTTTTGACGGGTGTAGTTCGCTTTGGAGTGTAAAAGTGGGGCCGAACGTTCAAAATACAAATGCCTTTGATAATTGCGCAGCAATTCAAGTATTGAGCGGGTTTTACTTGATATGGAACTATGCATCACTCGGTAACGTACTACAGTATACTAAGGAAGGAAGTAATTATGGAATGATTTATAGAAGACCTGCCGATGTAGCCGCTCCGGAGGTCCATGTTGAGGCCCCGGCGCTCGTGCGTGTTCCTGCCTTAGCGAATCCCTTGGATGGAATGGATTAAGTTTTGGTAATTTCTTGAATAATTACGTCGAGGTATTGCGAATACTACGGAGCAAAAGCCGTCAAAGCACTCCAAAGTATTAGCAATACCGTATTGCGTAAAATTTGTTAATAAGCAACAATATCTGTGGGTGGGTGCTTAACATGAAGATTCTTTTTGTTAATAAATGGAATAAAGGGCAAGAAAGTACGAGCTAACAGAAAAAGGTTACACTTCCCAGAAGTCACACCGCAAGCGTTCTTTAAGCACGCAAAAGAAAAGGCTGCAAAAATTTCGCAACTGCAAGTCCCGCTCCACGTACATGTACATGCACATACCAAGGAAAGCAAAACAGGCAGTTACTGGGTAGTCTTCGCCAAATGCGTAACCTTTGTAGCGTGCGGTATTTCGCTTGCTGTATCGGTTTTGTGTTATATCTTGTGGGAGTATGGGCGCGGCCTTCCGGACTACTATTTCCTCAAAAATTATACCCCATCATCCATTACGCACATATACGACAGAGTCGGGACCCAAATAAAAACATACGCCCTTGAGAAACGGGAGTTTGTGCATCTATCTGACATCCCCCCCCGGCTTATCCACGCATTTATATCAGCGGAAGACAAAAATTTTTACCGCCATTTCGGTATTGATTTTTTAGGGTTGCTGCGGGCCGTCATACAAAACACTAAACATAAGCGGTGGGGGAGCAAGCCTGTTGGGGCCTCAACCATCACCCAGCAAGTCGCTAAAATTTTTCTCGTAGGGCATCACCGCAGCTTTACAAGAAAAATCAAAGAAGCAATACTGGCGTTTCGCCTAGAGCACGTTCTTAGCAAGGACCGAATACTAGAATTATACCTGAATCAAATTTATATGGGTGGTGGAAGCTACGGCGTAGCAATGGCCGCTAAAACTTATTTCGGGAAATCGCTGCAGGAATTGACTATTGCCGAATGCGCTTTCCTTGCTTCTCTTCCTAAAGCTCCCGTGCAGCATAACCCTTACAAGAATCCCCAAAAAGCGGCGACGCGGAGGAACTGGGTTTTAGCGCAAATGCACAAAAACGACATTATTTCTGATGAGGATCTTGTGGAATCATTGGAGGAGCCACTTAAAGCCAAAAAAATCCCATACCAGAATTTCCAGGCAAATACGTTTTTTATCGAGGAAGTGCGCCGGGCATTGATCCAGAACTTTGGCGAAAGTAGTACTTACACAGCTGGGATTGAGGCGACTACTACTATCGATGTCAAACTACAAGAACTTTTGGAGGAGGCACTACGCCATGGCCTAGAAAAATATGACAAACGCCAGAAGTGGCGCGGGTTTGTTGCAAATATCCAACTTGATAATTGGCGTAAAGAGTTACAAAAATTGAATATTCATGTCCCAAATGGCGCAAATGCTTTACAAGCGGTAGTAATTAGCACTGATTCATTAACGGTTATACTAGAAAATGGTGAGAAAGTCCCTATCCAGCCTAACAAATTTACCAAGCAAAAAGCATTTAGTTCTGTAAAAATTGGCGACGTCCTACTTGTAAAGGAGAAAAATGGGAACTATGAGGCGTTCCAAGTGCCAGAAGCCACCGGAGGCGCCGTAGTGCTCGATGCCAATACAGGTGAAATTTTGGCTATGAGCGGGGGGTATTCGTTCGATATAAGCCAATTTAATTGCGCGACGCAGGCGTGGCGGCAACCAGGATCAGTTTTTAAGCCGTTCGTATATTTAGAGGCTCTGCGTCAGGGGTATAGCGAACATACACGGCTAGTTGAGAAACCTGTATCTTTCCAGAGCGGTGGAAGTGTTTACACCCCGCATAACTACAGGAAAGATGCGTACGGTGGGTTAATGAGCTTGTACGAGGGGTTAGTCCTGTCAAGAAACGTATTTACGATTATTTTAGCTGCCAAAATTGGCTTGAAAAGAGTCATAAATACCGCGATGCAAATGGGCGTATCGGATTATATACCGTGCGAGATAACATCCGCAATAGGAACTTCTGAAACAACGGTTTTACGCATGGCAAGGGCGTTTGCTCCTTTTTTTAATGGTGGCTTCCGCGTTGACCCTACTCTTTTTTTGAATGTAACAAGCCATATCAACGCAGAAAAATTTAACTTACAAAAAACCGGGCGGACACGGGTTATTTTTGCGAAACAGCATTTAAAACAGATGAAACACATGCTAAGCGGTGTGGTTGCCCACGGAACGGCTAAGCGCCTTTCTCCGCTACGTAGCCTTCCAATTAAGATATACGGAAAAACTGGGACTTCTAGCAATTTTAAAGACGCATGGTTCGTGTGCTGTATTAATTTGAAAAAAAATCATGAGCATCAGATTTTAAAACATAAGCACCCATTGGTTATTGCTGTATTTATTGGTCATGCAATCCCCAGATCTCTTGGAGAAAATGAAAATGGGGCAAGGGTTGCTATCCCTGTGGTTAAGCGTTTCATTACGAAGCTTTTTTAACTGTGGAATGTGTTTGGCGGAAAAAATCTCAGCCGGACAAGAGCTTGCTTTAGCAGTTCTTTGGTCAAGTTTTTTCATGCGTAGACCAATGCCGGCACGCTATAATTTATGTATCAATGTAATGCTTTTTGTTATAGAATTCGCGTGGCGTCTTTTTTTGAAGAGTGATTTATGAATATAAAAAAATGTCCTTTATTTATAGTAATACTTTGGAGCGTCTTTGCCTCAGGGATGGAAGCGGCCGCTGGAATAACATCATATTTGTTAACGTGGCCCCAGCAATATATGCCCGAAAGGGACAGGAAGGATGAGGTACTTCTTCCCTTTAACTCGCGGATAGAACGATTTTGTAGACATTTTTTTGGTGATGATAACGACTGGCTGATAGATGAATTGGACGAGCTCAACGACGGTAGGACTGATTCGACGGTACATAATTGGGCGCATGCATTGGTGAACCCGCAGCTGGATCCGTGGGAAATATTCGTTACTACGCGAGAGATGGTAAAACAGCGGTTAGCACAACATGTACAATTACAAGGCCATATAGCCGATCACACACCTTCTTCCGCGTCCGATCAGGTCGAACGCGTTGCAGCTGATGGTGCTTCTAAAAGTAAACGAACTGTGCTTGACTATACTGCTATCGTAACAGTTCCAGATTTGCGTGGAAACTGGGAGGCGTACCCGAGACTTTTAGCATTGGTGCGTCTACTTACAGAAGAGTACGAGCTGCACGTTATAGTTGCATTCACTGGCAATGGTTTCCGTGGTACTGACAACCCAGCTGCATATCAGGCGGGTCTCTTGAGTTTGCTTGTTAGAACGCTAAACGGGATGCGTAATACAAAAGTGGTATATGCTTTAGGAAACCACGAATGCCGAGATCCTGTACATCTCGCGCTTTTTAGGACGTCATTAAAAGCAATGGGCGTCCCGTTCATATCCAACGTTAGTCCATTCGTTAAGCCGAGTTTTGTCAATCCAAATGATCCTAATGCATGGCAAACACTTGCTGATATGACTCCCAACAAGGACGTAAGTCTGTATGGCTTCGAGAACGGGGTCCCAGATTTTGAAGCCGCTCAGGGAATTTGTGAGCATGTTCCCCCGTTTGAGCCGTTCCATATAGAAGGGAATATTTTATTTTTTCCACATATCGCGGGTTACGGTTTGTTCGATGGGTGGAAGGCTCCACGGAAACTGCTATATATTTTTGATCCAAGCTTTTTGAACTCTTTGGCGCAATTAAAAACTGAACGTGATAGAATGGGGGACAGCAGATGTTCAGAGGTATGGATGCGATGGACCGAAACCCACAAAGGATGCCATCATCCAATATTAGTAGCAACAGCTATGTCTTTCTGTACTGCACTAAAGCAGCTTACCGCAAGATGTCCTACAGGGCCAATTAATATTGTTGTAATGGCACAAACACACGCGCAAACAGGAGACTTTTGGGAGCTTCTATTTCAAGCCTACGAGGGACAAATTATGAAAGCTTGTGGCAACAGATTTGCAGATTTGTGCATTCATTTTGCTGGTGGTGGCAATCGTGACGATAAGAAAGTAATTCGTGGCCCCAACGGTAAAACGTGCGTCTATACTGCATCAGCACAGTGCTTAATCCCGGATGTGTATGTTCATGTAGTTGCCCCTCCGAGACTGCTAAGCGAAAAGTTGGTGAAAGGTCTCCACCAGTTTCTCAAACAACCCACCGTGATGCACGTGGTACAACAGTAGTAGCGACAAATCGACCATTTCAACGCTTCTTGACGTAATTTTCGATCGTCTTCTAAAACGACCTACGTAATGCCTCGTATTACTGTTATCTTGCTCAATGGGGAAAGTCAGATCCTTACCAGTATATAGCTTCCATTCCGGGATTAGCTGATGGTACGCCTCATAATCATC
>JAIRNU010000048.1 GCA_031257945.1 Holosporales bacterium | reverse complement strand
ATGAGGCGTACCATCAGCTAATCCCGGAATGGAAGCTATATACTGGTAAGGATCTGACTTTCCCCATTGAGCAAGATAACAGTAATACGAGGCATTACGTAGGTCGTTTTAGAAGACGGAGTAAAATCACGTCAAGAAGCGTTGAAATGGTCGATTTGTCGCTACTACTGTTGTACCACGTGCATCACGGTGGGTTGTTTGAGAAACTGGTGGAGACCTTTCACCAACTTTTCGCTTAGCAGTCTCTAATAAAGTATTAACGAGATAATCTTAGGGCTGGGGGGGGCTGGTTTTTTCTCAGCTAGAGCAAGCCAAGAGCCACGGACAAATAGCCTTTATTTTTGTATTGAAATGTTACAACATCCTCGTGGAGGGGGAGAGCTATAAAATAGCAAAGCAATATTGGTTAAGCGGTTCCTTGATAATTTCCTCAAACGCCCGCCCCCCAGGGTTTTGGCGTCGAGAGGTAGCACAGCGCCCCGCGCCTCGCGCTGTTACCTTATTGGCAAACTACGCGTAAAACTCTGCAAAAATCTTGTTTTTTGGGCCATTGCTTTTTTCTATAACCAAGGATATAGCGCGTACCTTGGTGGAAGCATTGCACAGCGCTATGTACTGCCTAAGATTTTTTGGACAAATCCATTATCAAAATGGCTAGAGGATAATGTGTCTAAGGTTTCCTCCGCGCTTTCAGATTTTTACAGCGCAATAAACAGGGAAGTTATCAAAAAAGAGGAGTATTTTAACAACCTATTTCTCGTACAAAATGCGGAAAAAATACTGTTCGATAAATGGCACACTGGCACTGGAGTATCAATTTGGGCCGGAAGAAACATCTCCCTGCCGGAGAATTTTTATGTAGGCTGCGAAGTCGAAATTAAATACTCCAAAATCAAAATGAAAGATGTTTCGCAACAAATGCCGCTACTCCACTTTGCCGATATTACGTTTTTCTATCGGCATGGATTTTCTGGTTCAAGCTCTTTTTCAACAGATGTTACATGCGCGAAAAATGTAGCTATAGATGCATCAATTCGCATCGGGTTTTTTCCATCAAAACGTACTTTAACCTACTTTAAAATCGGAATTGGAGTTCACCAATACGTATTCGATAAATTCAGTATTTTGGTGGAAAATGATATCTCTATGAGGCGTTTTGACGATCAGGGCGAGGTACAACCCATCTTTAACGCCTTTCCCCGTCTTGTAGAGTATAGCACGCTAGCGGATAGGACTTTCGCATTCTCCATGAATCTAGGGCTCGGCGTAGAACATGACTTGCAACAAAATTGGTTTATGCGGTTGGAATATGAGTGCGACTTTGGCTTCGCGAATAAGTTAAAGCTATTTTCTGATCAAACCCTTGATTTTAACGAGTTGCCGCTGGAGTATGCACTAAGAAGCCAGGACATCGATAATTGTATTTCTTTAGGTTTCGGGAGACGGTTTTAGCATATGTTCACCTTGGGATTACGCAAAAAAATCAGGCTCGCGAGGGATTGGGGGAGGAAGCTGCTCCATGGGGGCATACTGTTAATTATGTGCCTTTTTTTAGGCCAGTCATGTTCCCCGCAAATATACGTCGGAGTTAATTTCCAGAAGAATTTGACTACAAACACAATAAATTTGGGGGAAGAGGCCTATTGGAATTGTAAAATAAAGGAATTTTACTCAGACGCACTAGCGGAAATATATAACCAGTATGCCCAAAATCCTACTGGAGATAAGAAATGGTTTTTAATTGGGCTGCCAAGCGATTTTTTTAATGTTTTACTTCAGTGTGCCCCGTCTAATTTGTACGATAAGACAAATGATGATCACCAGGTGTCAATAGTAATTGGTTCATACTTTTTTAGGCACGAGGCCTTCCTAGCGGCCGCCGAAATTTCCCTTGGCGTATCGTCATTTAAAGTAGAGCAAAAAGTACAGATACACTTGTTCGACGGGGATGCTCCGCAGGAAATGCGAACGACACCGGCGCAAGACGGCACTATCACACTACATGAAAAATTTTCTATTCTCAAAACTCTTACACAATCTTTGTTTTTTGGAGGGAATATCCTTTTGAATCAGTACATTCTTTTAAAAAATAATTTCTCCGCTGATGTGCACTTTCGAGTCGGGAGAATAGTAAAAGACAGGTTATATGTGTTTTCGATACTTGGGGCGACTATCAATAAAAGCCATGTGGAAGTAATAGATGATAATATAGAGACAGATGGCTTAACACTATACTACTGTACTAACCAATGGGCCTCAGATACTTCGGCTTTATGGAAACCAGAGACTCTGGCCCCAAAAGACGACTTAAACACTCAAAAACTAGCATTTATCGGAGAGAAAACTAGCGTCGGGGTGGTCGCTGGCATTGGTGTTGAATTTTTTGTTTCCCATAAAATTACCATTAGAACGCAGTGCGCTTATGCTTATTACCCAAGCTATACAATCCTGTCAACCAACGGATTCGCTAATATCAGGCATTGGGCCAAGGGGATCAAAGTTAACTTCAGCCTTTTATGGCGATTTTAGCCTGGTTGGCGGGTTTAGACGCTTTAGCCTGGCTAGTGGCTTGTGGAGATTTGCCGCTCTGCTCAGCCTCTTTACAGAAAGAAACGGGGATAGTAAGGCGCCCACAGTGTACTGGCCGGCTAACCCCTGTAGTGCTCGGGAACGACGATGGTAGCATGAACAAAGATCTCGTCGCATAAAATGCGTACTGCTCCGATTCCATAAAGTAATTATCCCAATTCAATTGTTCAGACGTAATAACGTTATATGACCGCCCTAGCAAAGTCTTAAAAAAGTCGTTTTTGTTCCATTGCCCTGTTAGTATTATCGTCCCAATTTCTTCGTGATGCTTTATCCCCTCAACTATCGTCATCGCGGTGAAAGCAACAAGGGTAGCGACACAATCTATAGGGATAAGCTCCCGTACCGCCTGCGCCAGACAATCCGCAAAATGTTTGTATTCAAAAAATCGCGTATTGCTTTGCAGTATGTTTTTTTGCATCCATTTTGTAAGCATCTCTTCTATGATATCCCCGCGTGCCGCTAAAATGCCCTCGTTGTCGTGGGATTGTTGAAAAAAGCGCTGTACATACTCATTTACCAAAGCGGTCCCTGGCCCGGCATCAAAAGACTCCGGAATATTGCGGTGATTCAGTATCGTAACGTTCGACATACCGCTGACATTTATAACTGCTACCTTTTGTTTATCGCTGATCATCGCGCGGCATGCAGAGTGGTGTAGAAGCGCCTTATAATACACAGGGGAAAGCGGAAGCCCGTTCCCCCCATTTTCGATATCAACGTCCATAAAATCGTATACCGTCGTGCACTTTACTCGCTCTGCGACGATGCTAGGAAGGCCTAAAGAATGAGCTATTGCTAGGCTCTTCTCCCCTTTGCCTTTATAAAAGATCGGGTGCCCATTGAATCCAATAACACTGATACTGCGGGGCTCGCGCTTAGCAAGCGTTTTGATTACTTGGATGCTCCACTCGGTTATATCCTCAGAAAGCTTTTGTATTTCTTCTCTTTTGCTCGATACCATGGTCATTCTGCGCAATAATTTGCTTTTATTAATTGGTATGTATGATCTGTAGTTGTACAGTCTGAACAGTTCGGACCTTGCTGAAGAAATCTTTCTCTTCAACTCAGATGAATAAGGGAAAAATAGAGAACCTAGCCTTTCAACGATAATGCACCCATCGGAATAAAGCAAAGAAGCCTTTATTCCACTATCGTCGTAAGAGCCCGTAATCCCCAACGAAGTCACGATCTCAGCCAAAAAAATAACTCTACGATAGAAGTAAGGACGAGAATCTTGTACCACGTTTAGCCCCATAAGTAAAGCGTTTTTGGCCCACATTCTGTGATATAAAATTGCTTTTTGATGAGTGTTCTTTTTTGCGGATTTTTTGTTTGTAGAAGTGGTTTCTGTGGCCTTTTAATAAAATGTTGGAGATCTCGCTCGTGCTCGGTCGGAAGTTGCAACCTATTTTGATCTTAGTTGCCACAATACCCTTTTGCTGTGCGGTGTTCAGGGCTTTATTCCGAGATGAAATCCGATACGTAAGGCGCCTAGTTTCCACGGTTTCCAGAAAAGAACTTAAAAAGCCTTGAGCGGTGTGCCAGTGCCTACGCATGAAAAAAATATACTTAAAAATACCTTAACAATTGTTTAGCTTTATTCTCAGTTAGCAATATATCAAGAACAGCAGTGTTTGCCGTTCTTACACCGTAGTGATATGTTTTTAGAAAAAATCCCAGCAGAACAAGGGGCTGTGTCGCTGATTATTTTGTCAAGTTTTTCTTTCATGCGTAGGCCCTGCACACGTGATCGGATTGTGTATACATTACTTTTTTGTTTTTGTAAAATGTACTAAGGGTCTTTTTGTTTGAAAAAAGTGTATGTCAGACGGCGATTTAGACAAATCTTTAGCGGATTTCGACGCAAAGATGCAAAATTCTGTTGCTATTCTAGTGCGGGAGTTCTCTGGAATTAGGGCGAGTCGAGCATCATCTGGGCTATTGGATACTGTAAGGGTTGAGATGTATGGTAGCCTTGTCCCTATTCAGCAAGTCGGGACGATTAGTGCCCCAGAGGCTCGCATGCTTGTTGTTCAGGTATGGGATAAATCTCTCGTAAAACAAGTGGAGAAAGCTATCCGAGAGTCTGATTTGGGGCTAAACCCTGCAATTGATGGCCAGTTGATTCGGATCCCAATGCCAACGCTCAGTGAGGAACGGCGGCAGGAACTATCTAAAGTCGCGGCACGCCTTGCAGAAGAAACCAAAATTGCCGTGCGTAATGTGCGCCGGGATGCCATGGAACTACTGAAAAAAAAAGAAAAAGCGCACGAAATCACGGAGGACGATCTGCACAGACTAAGCGATACTGTCCAAAAAATTACTGATTCAAGGATTGGTGAAATCGAAGACATCTTGGAGAAAAAACAAAAGGATATTATGGCTGTATGACGTCTTATGCCGTTTCGATCGTCCTATATTGCGGCCTATACCACATGCGTTGCTGTTTTAAGCTGTGCCATAGTTACCCAATTTGCTCCTCTTAGCCCACGATATGAAGAAAGTAATATCGCTGGCGAGCAAGAAAAAGAGGACTCCGTCGTCACGGAAATGGTTGCTCCGGCAATTGAACGATCGCTATGTTCACATGTCAAAGCAACAGGGCTACAGATCACGTTCAGCGTACAAACTGTTGGAGATAGACGATAAGTTTCGCATTCTTGCGCCAAAGCAGCTGGTCGTAGATCTGGGGTGCGCGCCGGGCGGATGGCTGCAGGTCGCTAAACAACGAGTAAGAAATGGCTGTATAATAGGTGTGGACCTACAGGAGGTCGCCCCGCTTGATGAAGTTACCGTTGTTACTGGGGATTTTACAGCAACAGCAACAGTGCAGGCTGTAGTCAACATATTAGGCGGCAGAAAAGTTAATGTAGTACTCAGTGATTTAGCTGCGGCGTCATGCGGCATGGCAAGCGTCGACCACATAAGGATTATGTCGCTTGTACGGGCTGTTTTCGACTTTTGCGTACACACGCTGGATAATGGCGGGAGTATGGTTGCTAAAGTTCTTCGCGGAGGAACGGAGAATCTATTACTAGCGGAAATAAAGAAAAAATTCGCGCGGGTTGCGCATTTTAAACCGCAAGCAAGCCGCTGTGATTCGTCTGAAATGTACATTGTTGCCATAGGGTACAGGCCAGACCATCAGGCCCATTAATATGCCAGTAATTGCATATCTGACACTACCACCCTAACCGCCCTAACCACCCTAGGAGAAAGTTATTTTAATGTTCGGTCTGTTTGCCAGCCGTAATCGTATGGCAAGAGTGCCTGTTAAGCCCCATGTTTTTCCTGATTTTCCGGGCCCTATCCACCATTAATATCTCTAATTTTGTGCAATCTGATTGCGCAAGCCGGCTATTTTGCCAGCCCTTTTTGCGGGATTTCTTTTGGCGTTCTACAAAAACATGAATCGCGTCAGCCCTCAGCTCTTGTCCGGCAATTGTTACTAATACACGTACGCGAATATCCGGCCGCTCTTCGGCGCTGTACCAGTCAGTTGCGATTCTGCCCCTCGTAGGGTCTGCCATTAAAATCGGCATAAAAGCAATTGTTTCTATTGCCCCCTCCCATAAAAATTTATTAACTGCGACTTTTCCGCGCGAAAGTGACCTTTTTTGCTCTTTTTTCCCCTTCAAAAGAATAGCGGAATCTCCAAAAATAGAGCCAAAGTTTGATCTGTTGGCATCAGATGGGGCAACCGGCGCCTTTGCTATATCTATAGAAGTACATCCTGTCAAAAATACGCATAAAACGCCGAGAAAAGACCGAATTGGTTTAGCTGGGTGTTTCATTCTCTAAGGCTAATAACGTAAAACAGAATGCACTACAAAGTAGCAAAATTAATGGAGTTGCCAAACATTATTGTAGCGTGTGCTTAGTACTCTACAAAAACGTTGCGCATAACCCATGCTCCATAAGACTTGCTGGTGGGGTTCGTATTTTTTGGGGCAGATTTTTTGACGCCTTACTGGATTATTAGCGGTTAGGTCCGCCCAGTAAATTCTTTCTTAATCTCTATTTACTATCCTTTGTTGGGGAGTATTATTTTAACAAAGGTTCAATAATGAATATTTTGAAGATTGGGCTGGTTGCTGCGGTTTTGTGGCAGAGTCCTGTATACGCTGGAATTGAGGCGGAGGATAACGAATTCCTGCTGCCAGCGGTAAAGCAGTTATGCGAGGAGATTATTGCAAGTGGCAATATTGCGTACGAATATTTGGATGGGGGAACACCATGTGCTATGACAAATACTTTTGGGATTGGTTCTAACGGGTGTCCAAGATCAAACACATATGAGAAAAAATATGTGGGGGCTTAGTATTAGGACGGTATTGCTACAGTAAAGGCGGCCCAAGAGCACTAGACCCGTTACGAAAGTGAGTAATTTCGAGGAGTATACGAAGCAGAACCGCTGCGGACTTGAGGTACATAGGGATTCGAGCATCGGAGCGACGCTAAAATTACAGAAAGAACGAAGCTTTTGCAACGGGTCTAGTGCGGAATAAAAAACAAACAAATATGTAGGGTGCTGAGAGACACTGCCGAATAATTTGCTTGCATTACCCTTTCAGTGTGCTATCTGTACGTGTAGGTTCCTTTTAATAATTGTCTGGAAGATGTTCTTATGAAAAAAATGAAGTCTTTGCTTTTAGGAGTTGCGCTTTCGGTAGGTAGCGCTTTTTTGTCGCCTTCGATCAAGGCAGGTACATTCGGCCGCATCTGTGATACGGCGTACAGTTTAGTAGTAGAAGACTCCAAGACTAACGTGATATTGCCGGTGACATTTATTATTTGGGGGACAAACTGCATAGTAAACCAACTTGTACAACGGTATAAAACCAAAGAGCAAGTACTACAAAATCCAGCGGTGATCAAAGCGCTGCGCAACTGGAACATTTATTCAAACGCAATTGCATGTACGGGTTTAGTCTATACACTAGTGTATGGTAGCTACAAGTTCAGGAACCTGTAATTCTGGGCCTATTTTTCCACTATGCAATAAAATCCGCATAACGCTTGGTTTTTAAAAAATAGAGTGGAGGGAGTTTTCTTTTCCCCCGCGGTAAAGGATTTCCTCCAGCGTGGGTGCTCACGTAGGACCCCGTTTGAATGAATATTGCCTAAGCCTGACTGATGGATGCGACCTCTTCGACGGATAAACCCGTGTATGAGCTAATTTTTTCAACAGACAATCCATCCGCTAACATGGCAATAGCGGTTTCTCTCGCTTTCTTTGCT
>JAIRNU010000047.1 GCA_031257945.1 Holosporales bacterium | reverse complement strand
TTTCTCTTATTCTCCTCTACATCCACTACCCCGTCCTGTGCCTCTCTATCTTTAGCAATTTTTTCTGTGAGTGCCACGTAATTTATATAATCTGATTCGAAAACGATTTTTTTTAGTGGTGTCCCGCAAAAAACGCCGCTCTCTAACATTCCAACTGTTTTTGGAATTGTTATTTCCGATAAATTGCTACAATTGGCGAAGGCTCGCTCGCTTATTGTAGTCACACCAGTAAGATCCACACGCTGAAGGGTTTCACTCTTCTCAAAAGTGTGTGCTGGTATATCTTCCCAAATACCACTGCAACGAAGCGCTTGCACTTGCTGGGCTACGCTAGTATCTTCGGTGAACCTTTCTAGAAACAAAGCCGCATTATGGGGGCCTATAACTGACATATCGACAGAAGTATCTAATCCCTGACGTTCTGCTGGCTGTAGCACACCAGAATTTAGGAGGGGCCCAACAGGGAATAAGTCGTTGCCTACATTAAAGAACCACTCGTTATTAAGACATATGTACGCCGTTTTGTCTGGGAAACGTACTCTACACCCATTTGGAGCATCTACGTTGTTTTCGTTAAAATCCACGAACAGCTGTGAAATGATAGCCATTTTCCCGGCGACATCATTCACCGCTTCATCATTTATTGTTACCCCGTTGATGCTTGGGGATGTGAAAATTATTTCCTGTATGTTAGAGTTGCAGAAGGTTCCTTGATCAATGAATTGGACCGACTCTGGAATTGTTATCGTTTTTAGAGCCTCGCATCCATAAAAAGCCCATGCTCCTATCTGCGTTATGTCCTGCAAAACAACAGCATTAAGGAACCGACAATTCTCAAAAGTTCTTGTAGGAATTTCCCTTATTCCACTTATGTGGACCTCAGTTATATCAGAATTACGCAACTGCTCTTGGAATGCGCAAAAATCATCTGCATTCTCAATCTTGACCATGGGTGGAGCGACATATTGATATGGTGTATGCCGCGTTGAGACCGCCACGCTCGGAGCAATAGGCAAACGGCGACCCACACCTATACTGCTTTGCATATTCGTGGCGCAGCACGCTCCAAACCAATTCATCACACCATCCATCTCTGTCTGCGTTTGTTGTTGCCATCCATTTCGCTCTAGTCGATGTTCGGTCCCGCCGAAAAGACGCACGCGACTCCCGAGAATTAAGTCCTTTGCAGCTGTAATCTCCGCCCAAATGGCTCGCCAGTTCTTACATTCACTAATGTCAATCTTCGTAATAGACGAACCACGAAGAGCGGCCCCGATACGTTCAAGGTTTGGAGGCAGCTTAATCATCACCAATTTTTTGCAACCAGCAAAAGCTTCTTCCCCAATGGATGTAACCGTTGATGGTAGTATTACTCTCTCAAGTTGTTTGCAATCAGCAAAAGCTCGTGCTCCTACCTTTTTGAGCTTGTCACCCGCCTCGCACGCCACTCTTTTTATACTTAACCCCCTACAAGCTTCGTCTCCGATCTCAATAGCATCACTTGGAATATAGAGGATAGAGATTTTGTCCCATTGAAGATTTCTATCTGGAAAAAATACGCCGTCTACGACTGTGGAGCTTGCAGCATAACTTGTGTCGCAGTATTGTGTGCAAACGGCGCAATTACATAGCAAAAAAACCTGTTTTAGAAAAGTATATCTACCTATTTTACGCATCTCCAAATCAAATCCTATTTAAACATGTCGACTCATTAGCTAAGTCTAACACATCCGCCGTCATGTTATCAACTGTATGGATAGTGGCGTGATGGCCTCAGGGCCATTTAGTTCTAGCATAAACACGGCAGAAAGCCTCACCATTTAGTTCTGACTGGTTGCTGAATTTCTACCAGCTCTGAGGGAGAACTAAAAGGCCCTGCGGTGGAGCTATGAATATTGCTAAGCAAACGCCATGAAAGTAACAGCATATTTTATGTTTTTTGTAGTGTGGCCCACAGTAATATTTGCTAACCTCCTGGTAGAGAGCTTCTAGTACAGTTGTTAGTAGAATATGCCAAGTAAAATGCTGCTACGAACACTCGGCCTCTTGCATCCTCGCCAAAATACTCGAAAAGCAACAGTTGCTAGGGTTGGCTTGTCCATTGTACTACTTTTAGTGTTTACACGGTGCTCTACCCATAAGTATCCCGTTGAAGGTGTCTCTCGCTCAAGCAAAGCCTATTATCTCCGCGGGCAATGGCATTATCCGCAAAAATACTATGACTACAACAAAGTCGGATTAGCATCGTGGTACGGCCCGAATTGCCACGGGAAACAAAAGGCGCAAGGGGAGATTTACGACCAGTACGCTATGACCGCCGCCCACAAAACACTCCCCCTACCAACGATTGCAAAGGTTACGAATTTAGAGAATAACAAGAGTGTTGTCGTAATGGTCGATGATAGAGGGCCGTATAAGTACAAGGGCCGGATTATAGATTTGTCCATATCGGCCGCAAAGGAATTAGGCATGTATTCGAAGGGTATTGCTAAAGTCCGCGTGCAGTCTCTCCCGCCGGAAAGCCACGCCTTCTCTATGTATTTAAAAAATCACTGCGGTAAGCTTGGAAACAAGACTAATGGGCAAAGCTGGGAGGATATATACAGACAAAACGTAGGAGCGCAGGCACGGTATAAAAACCTTACGAATATCTGTTCCAAGGTTCACGAATCAAATATGGTAGCGGTCTCTAACGCACAAAATATTCGCCAACAGAATGTGTGTAGCTCGGACAATACTCGAAGCAAAAACAACACAACAAAAAGGAAAAATAACACTAAAAAGAAGTATTCCTCTGTTAAGCAATGTATTCAATTACGCATACAGCAGAAACATAAGGGGGCTCATCCGCAAAAGAGATATGCGTCCTGACGTTGTTTGTATCCGGCCTTGGTACAAGCCCTATTATTCTTGCCATAAGAGCCGCTTGAACATCCCCGTGTATTGTTACAAATGGGCATCCATTATCATAATGACCAATCTCAATATCGTGCCAGGAGAAAGTAATAATTGTGCCAATGGCCTTCACCACAGCTTCCTTTGCTGCAAAAACCTTGGCGAAACCTAGAGCAAACGCCCCCCGCTTCCGATAAAAAGCGACCTCAGTTGGCGTCATCAGCTTGCGCACAGCCCTCTCTTCGTGACACAGCAGCATCCCTGCTACCCTGCGACTATCCACAAGGTCAGTCCCAATTCCGACAATCATTCCCGTTTCCGGTAAAAACTACAACAAGCTACAAAAACCTGTACTTTTCGCGGATCGATCGGACTGGCTTTTCCTCAGAGATATCGCGCACCGATTCGACCTCAGCAAAAATATCCACGGACTCTTTACCACGCTTATCCAAGAAAATCACACATTCCTTCGGCAATTCTCTTATAAACCGCGACGGCATGGACATCTGCCACCCAGCATTATTCGTTTTACGGTGAGAACAGTAGCTAATAAACACATTCTCTTTAGCTCGAGTAATAGCAACGTACGCAAGGCGCCGCTCCTCCTCGAGTCCGGAAACACCAGACTCTACTAAGGTTCTTTGGTTAGGGAATAAGCCTTCCTCCCATCCGACCAAAAATACCGTTCCAAACTCCAATCCCTTTGCCCCATGGATGGTAATGATACTCACGAGGTTTTCGTTATCTGGTTCTATCCGGTCCGCCATCAAGCTTACATGATTTACAAAATCAGAGAGAGAATCGAATTCGGAAATAGCATTAATCAATTCGCGGATATTATCCAGCCGCGACAACGAATCAGTTGATTTCTCCTGTTTCCACATGGCAAGGTACCCCGAATTCTCCAGCAAAGTCTTAACGACCGTCGACGGAGGAGTACTTTCCAGCAATCTCCGGCATTCATTAACCGTAGCAAAAAAGGCGGTAATCGCCTGTGATGCCTTCCCTCGCGTACTAGCAGCGTATTTCTGCGCGGCTTCGGCCAGCGAAATTCTCTCTTCTTGGGACATTAAATGCGCTTTATGAATAGTTGCTTCGCCGATACTTCTTTTCGGAGTATTAATAATACGCTCGAAGGCTAAGCTATCATTGTTATCTATTAAGAACTTGATGTATGCGATAGAATCCTTAATCTCTTGCCGCTCGTAAAACCGCAGGCCACCGATCACGCGATACGGAATAGCCTGCCTCAAAAACCTCTCTTCAAATTCACGTGTCTGAAAGCTGGCCCGTACAAGTACGGCAACTGACCCCATACTGTACCCAACAGCCTGCAGCTTTTCTATTTCATTGCCGATGAATCTGGCCTCGTCCTCGCTATTCCACGTATGCTTGATTTGTAGGAGGCCGCCAGATTGGCGAGTCGTCCATAGCTCTTTCCCGAGCCGTTTCACGTTATTCTTGATTAATCCGCCAGCTGCCTGCAATATATTTCCGTTCGATCGATAGTTTTGCTCCAGTCGAATTACGCGCGCATTTTCGAACTCCTTTTCGAATCGCAAAATATTGCCGATATCAGCGCCGCGCCAACTATATATAGCCTGATCGTCATCTCCGACACAGCAGATATTCTGCCGCTTAGAAACAAATGTCTTAAGCCAAATATACTGGGCGGCGTTAGTATCTTGATATTCATCGACAAGAATATAACGAAACATTTCATGAATTTTCGCCTGAACCTCAGGACAATCTTTTAGCAATTTAATACTATAAATAATGAGATCCCCAAAATCCAAAGCATTCAGCGTTTGCAACCGGTCTTGATACTCTTTATAAACTTTACGAGATAAAGTTTCGATAGGACCCATTGCAAGTCCTAGTTGATTTGGTAACAACCCCCGATCTTTCCATTTCCGGATGTGGTTAATAATCGTTTTAATGTTATATTGCTTCTCATCCAGTTCAAACACCCGAACAATATTACGAACTAGTCGAGTCTGATCCTCCTCATCAATAATAGAGAAGTTCGGCACAATATTGATATGCACACCATGCTCTCGCAAAATCCTCGCCGACATGGAGTGGAACGTACCAATCCACATGCTTTCGACATTCACATCAATCAGCCGCGCAACACGCTGCTTCATCTCAAACGCCGACTTGTTTGTAAAAGTCACTGCTAGCACTTCATTTTGCTCTGCCAGCTTTTGAGATATGATATGAGCAATTCTTGATACTATAACCGTGGTTTTCCCCGTTCCTGCCCCGGCCAGCACAAGAAGCGGTCCCTCCGTAGAAGTCACCGCATCTACTTGCTGCTGATTCAACCCTTCTAGGTGAATCTCCTCCGATACACGTAAAACGTTTCCGTATTGCATTAGCCCGTCCTAATTCCTAACTCCCGATCCTAAACTTCATTTCTTTGCGTCCGAATTTAAGCCAAAATTATGGAATCTTTTCCCAAATTTGCTCAATTGTCCGCCACTATCAATCAACTTCTTTCCTCCGCCAATCCATGCTGGATGGGACTTTGGGTCTATATCGAGACGAATAGTATCGCCCTCCTTCCCGAAGGTGCTTTTAGTCTCAAACTCTGTACCATCTGTCATAACGACTTTAACCCTATGGTACTCCGGGTGTATACCCTGCTTCATCTAATCTACACGCAAACATCTCAACAACGCTTTTATGTTACAGAAAAAACGAAACTGGCACAAGCCCTCGTAATTTTGTATGCAAATCCACACGCTAACTTTTTCCTGTACGTAGATCGTTAATAGTTTGTTGAATTATGCTAAGAAGTGATTATAAAATGTTCCATAGGGTGTGTTTTACCGCTTAGGAGGCCACCACGATATAGTTTTAATGGAGTAAAGTGTTATGAGATCAAGAGCCGTAGACGATATGGTATTAGCTAATTCTGCAAGTCACGCGCCTAATATTGCCGCTCTTGATTTAGGAACTAACTCTTGCCGCCTTTTAATTGCTTCTATTGGAGTTACCAACTTGCACCGTAATTTTTTTAAAGTGCGAGTATCTGATGAGCGCCGTATCAAGATAATTGACTCTTTTGCGAAGATTATTAGCCTTGGAGAGGGGGTCAAGCAAACAGGCATGTTATCAAATGATGCGATGGAAAGGACGATTATTGCTTTGCGAGCATGTAAGAAGAAACTAGATAACCATCGCATATATAAGATGCGCGCGGTAGCCACCGAAGCATGCCGGCAAGCCAACAATGCCAAGATTTTGCTGGAGCGGGTAAGCAACGAAATCGGCGTTGATTTAGAGATTATTTCGCCGCAGGAAGAAGCGCGCCTTGTTTTGAAAGGATGTTCTGGGGTTATTTCCGACGAAAAAAATTATGGTATTTTGCTTGATATTGGCGGCGGAAGCACTGAGGTTGTATGGCTTCGCATTAGTAAAGGTTCTGGACGCCCATTGGTCTCTGTAATAGACTCTATATCGCTGCCATTTGGGGTTGTAACTATCAACGATACATATACGCATGGAAAGAATGATCAAAAAATTTACTCCGTACTGCGCGAGAATATTTCTAATACTTTGATCGCGTTCATGGCGAAGAATAATATAATGGAGAGTCTTAAGCTTGGGGAGGTCCAAGTTGTGACATCGTCTGGTACCACTACTACACTTGGTTCGCTCACATTAGGGCTTAACACTTATGATAGAAGCGCCATTGATGGCAAAGATTTTTCATCTCAAAAAATCATTGCCGTAGGGGAGGATCTCCTTTCACGGTACTTATTAAGCACACCAACGACGGTCCACCTGGGAAGAGAAAAAAACTTTATTACTAATAAGTTTTTTGACCATGTGTCTGATAAAAATAGTGCAGAATTCAAGGCCTTTGCCTACAATCGTATGGGGCTGCTGGCGTCAGGCGTAGCCATTATCAACGCGATTTTGGCTACTATCGGTGATTGTCCTATACGAATAGCGGATCGCGGCGTGAGAGAAGGTATTCTGTTCGATCTAATGGATTCACTACGCACGAGACAATCTACATCGTGGAATTTTTAGCTCTATTGCAAAATTCGCTCAGGACGTGTTTATGCGTCTTCAGAGGCAGTTTAATGAAATATTAGAAAGTTCAAAACACGGGTATCGGGCTATGCTTAAACGCATAGCCCCGACCAAAGACTACGGGATCTCGGTGAAATGTAACCTTACCCGGGTCCCCAGATAACCTTTTTATCAAGCAACCACAAAACTACCGAAGCGTAACAGCATTACGAAGTCGCTTATCGAGGACATAAAAATTCTTTTCATCCTCCGCCGATAGGGTTATCAACTTCTTTTTGGCCAATTTAACGGCACGATGCGCTGCAGCCATACTATCTTTGCGCGCAGCACTAATTAATAATTCCGTAGCTTTTTGTTCGTCTTTTGCGCCGCCCCATCCTTCAAAAACGAATTGGGACAAATAGAATGCGCACTCGGCATCCCCGAGTTCGGCGCCTTTTTCAAACCATTTTCTCGCTTTTTTGTGATCACGAGGCGTTGCATCATTAAACGCAAAATCCGAATACTCCAAACCTAGGCGCCGACAAGCATAACCGCTTCCCTTATCCGCCGCCTTAGCAAACAAACTCAATGATAAATGAATATTCTTTTTTGCGCCGATGCCACTGTAGCAGCGCTCCGCCCGCTCTACGAGGCTTTCCGCGGACTCCCCTTTAATGGAAGCCGCCTTAATCACGTCAACAGGTCTCTTCTTAACAGTTTCACCCGCTGCTAGATTAGGTCCGTTAGCTGCCGCAACCACCTTTTCTCGCGAGGCACTTCCCTCGCTATCTGTCGTATCGCATATATGTGTACACCCGCTCAGCCACAAAGCAACCGTGCTAACGCTTATACCTAACAGAACTTTATTTTTGGACATAAAAATCACTCACTCCCGCCATCCATACTGTAAGTATACTCTCACTTAATGGGGTTGTGAATAGGCATATTACGTGTGTCCAGGTTCATCACGAGAGTAGACGGCTCAGGGCCATTTAGTTCTAGCATAAACACGGCAGAAAGCCTCACCATTTAGTTCTGACTGGTTGCTGAATTTCTACCAGCTCTGAGGGAGAACTAAAAGGCCCTGGTTATGGACGGAATTTTGCCGTTTTAACTTACCACCACATCAAAATCATGATAGCTTACGAGCATGGAATTTGATGAGATGGCTTTTGCGTGATTTTTTGGGGCTGGTGTTTTGTTAAGAGGCGCTAAACGTATGGAGTGTTGCAGAGCTAGCTAAGCGCGCTGCAACGAGGGAGCCAAAGGCCTCCCGCTGCCAATCTCTGCGCAAGCATTTTCGATGCTTTCTTCGATACATTGTAAAGCGCTAAGTTTGTCTAGTCCCGGCAGAATTGGCGGCAAGACACGAATTGTTACAGTCCCAGGGAATTTTATCATCGATTTCTTGGGCCATACCGCACCAACATTAAGCGCCACAGGAATAACCGGGACGTTCAGTTTTTCGTAAAGCAACGCAACACCCACATGGTACTTCCCACGCGTTCCAAACTCCGCTCTAGACCCCTCCGGGAAAATCAGCAAAGGCCTGTTGTTTTGCATGGATTCCTTCCCTTTTTCAAGCAAAATTTCGACGGCCTTTCGTCCGGCCTTTCTTTCGATAAAAATAAAATCCATGCTTTTCATGTAGTTGCCAATTAGGGGGACCTTTTTCATTTCCTCCTTGGCAACGATGTTAAAATTCTCGAAAAATAGCGAGAAAATAACGGTCTCAAATCCAGATTGATGCTTGCAAGCAATAATAAATGGGCCGTGCTGTTTAAATACTTCCTCAAATAATGAAATATTTTCAAAGCGGCACGTTATTCTTAGGATATACTTCATCAAAAAAAGTGCGCTGCGCGTTAGGAACCTGAAAATCTTAAATAAGAATCGCTTTTCGAAAAAAACGGCTGGAAACAATAGCGTAAGCACAAAAATTATCCATAAATACAAAAGGACTTGGAACACGACGGAACGCGCTACTGTAGCGACGTATTGCACTTTGCTAACGTTTTCCATTACCAATGACTTACCAACAACTGCCAATTGCCATTTGTCCTTCACCCTTTGCCAATTGCTCGTTCTCTTGCTACCCATCCGCTATTCTACTACGAAGTTGACCAGTTTATCACTAACAACAACAACCTTCGTGATTTTTTTGTTCACTATAAATTTCTGAACATTTTCCAGCGCCATAGCGTTATCCTGCAATTCTGTATCGCTTGCACCAACAGGCGCTGTAAACGCCCCCCGAAATTTTCCGCAGACCTGTACAGCGATCTCGACGAAATCCTCTGTAGCGAGCTCTGGCCTAAGTTGTGGCCAAAGCAGGGTATCATGTACACTACGCGGCTTAAATAAGGCCTCATAGGCCTCAAGCGCAAAATGCGGGGTTACAGGAGAAATCGCTGTTAGCCAAATGTAAAACACCTCCGCAGCTATATCCTTACGCACCTCCGTAAAGTTACAGTTTTCCAGTGCTCGCGTTAATTCGCGGTGCAAGGCAATAGCCTTATGAAATGAGAACTGGTTGAGGGATTGCTCAATGCGGGCAAGGTACACATGCGTTGTTTCCAAAATGTCAGGGGCGTCGTTCTTACTGATTATAGCGGCGGTGCCTTGGGCCAATATTTCCTCAGAAAAAACGCCCTGAGCCATGATGTTTTCGCATAATCTCCACATCTTGTTCAAATAACGCCACGCGCCATCAAGAGCCTCCGTATTCCAATAAAAATCCTTGTCATACGGAGTATCCGACATAATAAATAACCGCAGAGAATCTGCTCCATAGGCATCAACAATAGCCGTAGGATCAACAACATTATTCTTGGATTTGCTCATCTTTTCTGCGCGAACCGCTTTGACCTGTTCTCCGGTTTCTATGCAAACGTAAGTGCCGTCTGGAAGCTTATCCACGTCTTCGGGGTATAACCACTCCCCTTGCGAATTCTGGAAACTGGTATGGCACACCATTCCCTGAGTCAAAAGGGTAATAAACGGCTCTCTAACGTCGATATATTGCATATCACTTAATGCCATCGAGAAAAAGCGAGCGTACAAAAGGTGCAAGACGGCATGCTCAATCCCACCAATATAGATATCAACTGGCATCCAGTACTGTGCTTCCGCTTTATCGAATGGTTCAGAGGCATGTGGACTGCAGTAGCGCAGGAAATACCAAGATGACTCGAAAAAGGTGTCCAAAGTGTCTGTTTCGCGCTGCGCTGCTGCCCCACACACCGGACACACAGTCTGTTTCCATGTTTCATGCTTGTCTAGTGGATTACCAACCTGCGTAAAATCTACATCTTCTGGGAGCCAAACCGGTAAATCCTCTTTCCGCAACGGAACAGTGCCGCACTGAGGGCAGTGCACCATTGGCACTGGGCATCCCCAATACCTTTGCCTTGATACTGTCCAGTCTCGCAGGCGGTACGTTACCTTCCTTACTCCAATTTTAAGCTGCTCGGCCTTATCAATTGCGACTTTACGCGCCTCAAGAACGTCCAGGCCATCGAGAAATTCGGAATGTACCATTTTTCCGATTGGCTCAACATACGGAAGCGTCTCTTCCGGCGGACACTGGATAACAGTAGTAATCGGCAATTCGTACTTCGTTGCAAAGTCAAAGTCGCGCTCATCATGGGCAGGACACCCGAAAATAGCCCCTTTCCCGTATTCCATTAATACGAAATTAGCTATATACAATTTGATAAGCTTCTTGCTATCGAACGGATTGCGGACAAAAATCCCAGTATCATACCCCTTTTTCTCCGCTATGCTGATGGCGCTTTCCGTTGAGGGGAGTTCTTGGCATTTGCGGATAAAAGCTGCTATTTCTTGGTCTGACTCAGCCAGAAACGATGATAGCGGGTGCTCTGGCGCAATTGCGCAAAAACTTGCCCCAAAGAGCGTTTCGGGGCGAGTGGTAAATACCGTTACCGAATCATCTGGGAATGCCGCTACCCTCGATACCGTCTTATCATGGAAAACGAACTTGACCTCCAGCCCCTCTGACTTCCCTATCCAATTTTCCTGCATAAGTAGTACTTTTTCCGGCCATCCGGGGAGGGATTCCAAATTGCGCAAAAGTTCATCTGTGTATGCGGTAATGCGGACACACCAATGCGGGATCTTTTTCTTTATGACTGGGGCGCCGGACCGCCATCCACACCCGTCAATTACTTGCTCGTTAGCAAGGACAGTGTTATCGACAGGGTCCCAGTTCACGAAAGCATCTTTTCTGTAAATCAGTCCCCTTTGGTACAAATCCAAAAAGATTTGCTGTTCAAGTCCGTAGTATTCCTTTGAGTGCGTGGCAATCTCACGCTTCCAATCATAGGATAACCCTAGGGGAAGGAGCGTATTCTTCATCGCTAAGATATTTCCCTCTGTCCATTCCCGCGGATGAACACCGTGCTTTATAGCGGCATTTTCTGCAGGCATTCCAAAAGAATCCCACCCCATAGGGTGCAAAACATTATATCCAGAAGATTTTTTGAAACGCGCGACGACATCGCCAATAGCGTAATTGCGAACATGCCCCATGTGGATTTTTCCGGAAGGGTACGGGAGCATCTCCAATACATAAACTTTCTTTTGTTCAGGGGCTTTTGTGGGGCAAGACACCTCATTTGTGTTGTTGGTTTCCCATATTCCCCGCCATTTTGTTTCTACTTCTTTAAAATTATACACTGCGCACTCGCTTACTAAAAACACCACCCTTTGAGGTAATTATAACACCTATTCCGGGTTTAGACTGAAATAATTTTGTTCTTGGGCAGTGGCTCAATATGTTGGCTATATGGCTTTTGCAAGTAGCACAGCGGGAAACGGGATTCAAGCCACGAATAAATGCGTCGGAAAGTAAGATGTTTTGCGAACCTTAACCGCTACAGACCTCAAAAATCCTAATAGCATTTACTTCGCACGGGGCTTTGTCACCTTCGACCATAAAGTTTGTTTGGGTAATTGTGTCCGCTCCGGTGCACTTCGCACTTATCAAACTTAATTCCTGTACGGGTGCGCTGTAGGCCCGGTTGTTACCATCCCTCCACCATGAAAATCCCCCTTGGAAAATTCCCTCTTGATTAAACATATTCATGCACGGGGCTGGTAACTCTGGCTTATGCCTAGTGCTTTGGGTATCAAGTGCAGAGACTTGCGTAATGGCCCGCGTATAGCGCTGAAAATGTTGCAAATTATCACAAGTAACTACGCTGCACACAGCACTCCCGCATCCAACAGCACAGCAATTTTTATTTGGTACAGATATTTCTCGTAATTCCGCAATAGCGGCCATTTGTGGCGCAACTCCTTCAGGAGATTCCAGCCCCGAAGTATCGAAAATTTCTACTAAATTGCGGATTGGCCCGCTGCAACACTTCCAACTATCCAAAGTTGCACCTTCTTTAAGCAACTTAGTACGTTCCGCAAAAGCACATCGCAACAAGGCCGGCCCTTCGTAAAGTTGTTCATCCCTCTGAATACCCAGCAGAACTGCAGTGTGTTTAAGGCCCTGGTCTTGCGTAGTTTCTAGCAAGCTACCCCTATACGTGGCCTTAATATAACAAAGCGATGCGAAATACCCTCCGACGGAATCACTCCCCAAGCCCTGGGAAAGGCGGCCTTCACAAGTGCCCACGAACGCCACAGCCTGCGGTTTTTCTGCAATCGCGATGTTTTCGTCGATCACGTCTACGGACTCTATTCCTTGCTTTTTTTTCTTTAGGAATAGGTCATCATCCAAAACTTTTTGTATAGGCTCGTCTTCGTGGTCTTGCGGTGGCGTTTGCTCTTGTATTTGGGGGTGAAGTTTGCTGAACGGTGTTTTTACAGTCTTTTTCGGGAAGACCTTTGTTCCATATGTATTAACCAGCATTTGCAACCGATTCGCAGCTTCCTTTTCATTTTCTATTAATCTTTCTTGATCAAATGTCCTCCTGAAGGTTGGATGTAAAAACAGCCGCATTTCCGGGCGAAGCGTTGCCGCCTCACTGCTACGGCTTCTCGCTATTCTTGTAGCCGCAAGATGAGTATCGAAATGAACTCGTTCATAATTGCGCGCAACTCCCCTATCCGCGGGAAATTTCGACGCAAAACTAACTGCGATTGATTCCACATCGCGCAACACGTCGTGCCACCACTCGGTTTTTGTTTTTTGTACTGGACTTTGCCCACGCCTTCCGCGCCGTTGCTTCTCACTAATCTCTACAGTTTTGGCTACGGACTCACCCTGTAATTCGGCCCCGCCCCTTGTTTCTGTGATTAATTTTTCTGACGGAATTACTGAATCCACACGAATCTGGAGGCCAGGGGCGACTTGGCTACCAGCGCTCCCTACCGCCACACTCTCTGCTTTTTGCTGTTTAATTTCGTGCGTTGGGCGCTGCAAAGAGTAGTATTGCGGTGCCAAAACGTAACGCCACTTTTCTACAAAATTCTTAAAGCTGCCTTCATCTTTGATACATATATTATGCTTAGCGAATGCTTTATTTACTTCTTCAATGAATAATTTAAACTGTGCGTCTATGAATTCGCAAAGTTCTTCATCCGTTAGTACAATTTTGATAATGGCTTTAGGGATTGATTTTACGAATTTCGTGAATACCATACGCACCACGTCCTCTTCGGTAAATTCAATTTCTTGTAGGGTTTCCTCGATACTTTGAACACTTTTTTGCAATGTAATCATGGACATTGTTGGCAAAAGCCGACTTTGAATAGCATTCCGTTGCACATCATCAAGAATATTTTGCTTATCCTTGCGCAAGTTATTGTATATCTTAGCAAAAATTTGACTGCTTGCGCTTGCGCTTGGCGATATTGACGAATCTATCTTTTGACGAGCCAATATTTTTTCATGCAATTGCCGTATTTTTTCAAATATTACCTGCTTTTTTTCTAATATTTGGGCAAGGTTTTCTTTCCTTTTTTCTGCCGGCGTATTAATACTGGTTTCATAATCAAAACCAAAAGCCGGCAAGCAAGACGAAAATAATGACAAATGCAACGCATAGACTAGCTTGTTGAGTATAGCACGCTGCAATTTTGATAGAGTAACTAGATTCCTTTCGTCCATAATTTCATAAAAACTCCCCCCTTTCACAATGTAATGCTAAAAAAAACTACTTAAATATGTGTTAACGCCGGGCTTCAGCTGGCAATCACAGTTTTTATCATTCTTTAAATCTTGTTAATTAAATATTAAATATTTCGGAGTTACTATGACGTGGCGTCTGGGGAAGCTAGTATATAACAAAATGGTATGGGGGAGTGGAATGTCAAGAGTTATCACAATTGTTGCCTTTTTTAGTGTGAATTACGCTTTTTGTGGACAAAAGTTCCAAGATTTGGATTCTTTTCCACGGTTCAACATAATATCGAGCGGCCAAACGTACTTTGATATAAAGGATCGAATTGGCGGTGAATTTCTCGTAGATCACCGTTTTTCTTTTGAGCGAATCAAAAGAGCAGTGGATTTTCTAGCTCAAACAATTGATACATTTCAGTACAATTTTCAAGAAGTATTAACTCAGCCAGTATATGCTATAAACATGGTGAATATTTCGCCGATACTTAGCATAATTACCGCAATAAATAATTACTTATCCAATCCTTCTGTTGAGAATCGTACTACTCTGTCCAATTTTCTAACTGATTTCGAGGAGGATTTCGAGGAAAAGGTTGAATTACTGACTCAAGAAATGACTACAGTGTATAACAACTTCGATCTCGATAGCATATCAGTATTACCAGAAACCGATACTTTCATTGTGAATTTTTTCCAGGACAAATGCTGCGAAATACAAACTATAGCCATGTGTATTGCTGATCAAGGATACTTTGATGCACTTCATAATGGCATACAAAAGCTGATTGCTTCGATTGCAAATGGGCAAGAATTCCTTTCTTTGTACGAGTCATTGCAAGATAGCTCTCCGATAGTGTTTCCTGAATTACTCGCACAGAACAAAAAAATGCTTGATGAACTCGCAGATTTGAAAGCAACAGTATCGTTTCTGCTGCAATTAGTAATAGACAACTACTCATAAGGCGAGGCAAAATGGTTGTCGGCCTATTTCCCAAATTCCTCCGTTGTATGTGTTATTACATCACTGATTTTGTAAGTAAGTGGCGCTACACCATGACACTTGTCTTATATCGCAAATGCTGAAATACTTGCTGCGTAGAGTGGTAGGAAAGATTGTAAATGAGGATATTGTTTTGTGGGGATGTGGTTGCCAGAAGTGGGCGCGAAGTAATACAAAAGTACATTCCCTACTTAAGAAAGAAAATGTCACTCGACTGTGTAATCGTAAATGGCGAAAATGCCCAGCATGGGTGCGGGATTGCTGGCGTGAATTGTCGACTTTTCTATGAATCCGGGGTTGACGTCATAACTACTGGAAACCACGTCTGGGACCACAAGGAAATGTTTTCTTATATAGGGACGGATCCGCGGGTCATTCGCCCCATAAACTTCATTGATTCTGTGCCCGGGAAGGGCTTCTTTCTTTGCCACACGCCAAAGGGAGACATTTTAGTAATTAACGCCATGGGGCAAGTATTTATGCGGCCAGTCCTCGATAACCCCTTCCCTATTATTGCTAATTTGTTAAAACTGCACCAGCTAACCCGGAATAATCTGAAAGCAATTGTGATTGACTTGCACGCCGAAACAACTTCCGAGAAGATAGGCCTAGCGTATTACCTTGATGGTCGAGTCAGTATGGTTGTTGGGACGCATACGCATGTCCCAACAGCTGATGCGCGGATTTTGCCTTGTGGGACTGGCTTTTTGAGCGATGCTGGGATGTGCGGTGATTACGCTTCCATAATAGGGGCGCCACTGGAGACCCTCCCTTTTCGCTTTTTGAAGAAAGTGCCTCAACCTAAAAGACCTGACCCAACGAATGGAAAGGGTACGCTATGCGGTGTTTATTTAGAAACTGACGATAGCACGGGGCTTGCTGTTGCTATACATTCTATATGTTTAGGTGGAGGTGTGCCAAACAACATTCCTCCAACGATTGTAAACAGCGTAGACGACGAATATAAATAATTGTCCAAGAGCGAACATGCCGTACTCACCCTACACTTAAAAGTATAGCCACATTATCCGCCAGTATTCCCCAGCGAAAGCATAAATTTTGTAACAATATCGGCATCCTTTTTTTGAAAAATATTCAGGGCATTCGGCATTTTTATTGTTTTGTCCATAATCCACCTTACGCTATCTTCCGCCCTGGCGATATCATCATCTAATATTATCAAAGTATCAACGATGTCTTTTTCATCCTCGGCGCAGTAAATCTTTCTCAAAATATTGTATGTATCAGAAAAAGGCGCAATATCCGTAAAAGTTGTACATAAATTCCCGCAATAAGACAAAGCACACGCTACATCCAACAAAGACGCCGTCAAAAATTCCAAGCCACCCTGGACTTTATCTATATTGCAATCAGCACAGTATAGCTTGCGTTTATTACGGGCTTGCATGGATATGCCAGATAAAATTGGAATAGTAACCTTTTTTATATTGTCCACCTCTAGCGCAGATAATTTTGCATACTCGCCCATTGCTAATAAATCAGGAAACAAATAGGCCCCCTGCGGTACATCAAACTGAAGACTACGCAGTGAAGAAGATAAGTCTAAAAGGCACTCTCCAATCTTCCAAAAGTATTCATGCATTATGTCGCAATTATCCGCGCTATTTATACTTTCATATTCAGGGGGGGCAACTGCATCACCATACCCTAGCACCCCTACCAGTGCAGAAATATTTTGCTGAAGCCCTTTTGTCGCCGCGGCGATATCCGCAAGATCGCAAGATATATCAATACACGGCTGCAATTTATCGACGTGGAGGGTGTATGGGAAAACCTCTGCGATATATTGCAGCGTCACCGCAATTTCTCGCAAAAAAATGGGAATTTCGCGGAGGAATGTGTGTTTTTCCTCCAAAAATACATCGAAAGCGGCTTTTTCCATTCTTTCTACATTATTCCCGAAAGGCCCTTCTACAATTATTTTGCAATGATCCACTATGCTTAGCAGATTATGGTAAATCATCTGAAGACAATGGGTTAGGTAGAAAAGAGGGCAGCTTCCCGGCATGATCCGCTGCTTAATCGCCAAAAGAGCGTCCAAAATATGATCCGACGTAAAGGCATTGGAAAAATCGCTAATAGGGGCGCTGTCAGGCACATTCAGGTTTTCAAGGCGCATACACATGCTAGACAACCGCAGCACCAAATCGTTTGTAATAGAGAATATAGTACCCTCTTCGCCCTCTCTGAAATCCTCGGAGGGACCAATTTTTGATAATATATATTCAGTAATTATTGCATCGCTATTTGGTCCCGTAAAATCTAAAGCGCTTACTTCGTCGATATACTGCATTATTTCATCGAGTTTTTCTTGTGTTTTATTTATTACGCGGAGCAATTGCTCGGCCTGACGAGGTTGGCTTCCCGCAACCGCACGCCTAACTGTTATCTCTATAATTTGCCATAATGTAATTAACGGCGGATATTCACTATCAAAATTGCAATACTCCTCCGATAGCGTTCCAATACTCTGCAGTATAATTTGTTTATTTTCGGGCGCAATAATATTACTTGCAGCGATTTTTCCCGCTATAGCGTCTATTGTCTCGGTTACCTTTTGCGCGCTGGGCTCAAGCTTTGGCATTAAAGTCGTCAAAAGGTTGTTAATAATACCGAAAAGAGATGCCTCTTTGGCGTCTGCTAGCGGCTCCCCAATTTTTGTTTGCACATCATCGCCAACAATACTATGCACAATTTCGCAGAAAGCCCCGCAAAAGCGGAGGATCTTAGCGGCCGGAATATACGTATAATTCTTACAAAAATCCAATAGGAGGTCCTCGCAAGCAACTATCTTCCCCGAAAGGGTCAGGGTGTACTTGCTATCCCAGTCATTTCCTAAGACATCCGAAAAGTCACACTCCCCCGTATCAGCCAAGTATTCTTGCAAGTAGTGTAAGTCACCAAGGAGGGAGTGCATGTTTTTTGAGTGTAAGCCAATAGTATTAGCTTTGTTTTTGTCTAGTATAAAGCTGAAAAAAGGTGAAAAAGTAGAAGCCAAGAGGGCGTCTAGCGTTTCCAAAACCGTCCCGCTTTTTGTCGGCGGAAAGAAAGTCGCGGAGGTTGGCGCTCCCAAAATATCCATAGCCTCCTTTGTTTTCTTGCTACCGAGTAAATCCCTTATGTTTTTTAATTTCCAAATAAGTCCGGATTTTTGGGCCGTTAACAGCGAGTAAACCTGCGCCGCCTCGGGGAGCCCCGCAAATTTAGTGATATCATGAAGTAATTCTTGCACGTATAAAATCTTCTCATTAATAGTAGTAATATTTTCAGGTAGGCCGTTTGTAGTGGCGCCGATAATACTTCCTAACTCAGAAAGTTTTTTGTCTTTTACAATAGTATTTATACTCTCCATCAAAAAACAAACATTGAATGGGCGCAGTTTGCTTATAGAATAATATGTGTTACTACCCTGATATACATTATCTATACCGCCTCCAATAACAGCGTCGATTATATCATTCAGTGTGCCATATGCTCCGGCCCCGCTCCACCAGGCCTGCCTGAAAGTATGCGAGAATTGGTCTGTCGGTAAATCTATACTGGCCAACACTTCCTGATGAAGAATTGGCAAATATTTGCATAGTTTATCAAAAATAGTATCAGCCCATTGGAACTGATTCGTTTCGTATATTGTTGCAAAGGCCTTTTTTAAATACATGAACCGCCCGCAAAAAGAATCCTGCGAATCGTCCAGAGTTCCTACAAAAAGCCGCGTATTAGCGTCAATATCAGGGCGTGCGGACAATCTTTCTATATCATCCTGAATCAACTGTATTTCATGAAAAAAGGGCAGAAAGCACATGCGAAAAAGACTGTTCATAAGTGCGCTTAGCGAATGCTCATTGCTTTCACTTTCAGCTGCGTTATTGTTTTGTGACGTGACGTCGCCCCCCACCAAAACACCCAAATTTTCCTCAAAAACATCGGCGGTTTTGAAATTTTGAAGGTTTTTGTAGCAAAAATTTAAAATTCCAAGAATGGTGTTTTTATTTGTATCTTTTACTGACCCGATAAGTTTATTCCAGCGGGAAAACTCTACATCATCAATAATAAAACTTGGATTAAATAATATGTTAGATAAAATGACTAATTGTGCAATTAAACTGCCATCCCAGCAAAACACATCAACCGTACGAGCGTATAAATTATTTAAAGGCGTAATGTCTCGGCGGCAACTGCTTGCGATATCTGCTTGTTTGCCAGCGGTTTGCTCTATCACCCATTTCGCATTGTAATTGCTTTTGTTACCAGGCCAGTAATCCTTGCAATCAAAAAATCTCTCCACAAGTGCAATCTTAAAAATTCTTTGCAATTCATCAAAGCGGTCCATTATCGAGAATTGCGGAATCTCCGTGGTTTCGCCAATTAAATAGCGAATAGTCTGTTTAATGGCTGCAGATATTGAGCTGGTCTTATTTGTTAATACATTATGCAATATGGCAAAATTAACAGGGATATAGTCTTTCATCGTGGCGTAAACAATTTTTTGAGTCAGGACAGCCTTGCCGAAAAGCGTATTAACATCGCTATTATCAATATTACCGATATCAGTGATCAATACTCTGTGATCAGGAGTCAAATCCATTCCATCAGCTGTAGTTTTAAGAACAGATAATAGTGTGAAAATATTCGCTTCATCGTCTATATAACCGAGCTCGCAGGTAGCATCTTCATCATATGTAAGAATATCTGTCCATTCTTGGAATATATCGCAATACAGTTTATCAATAAGGCCTGGCAACGTCGTATTAATATTTGGCGCCTGCGGTTTTATTAAAACCTCGATTTCCCCTTTAAGAGCGAATTCATTAGTGATACAATTAGCTAGCTTCATTACAGTATTGTATAGCGTCGGCGAGTCAGCAGGCTCCCCGCTGCCCCCTAGTGTCTTTTGTATATTTTCCCAAATGTACGGGGAAAGGTGCAATTTAGGGCAATCGGAATATGTCTCCAGGACACGGTAAAAACACTTGAACCTAGAGTAACAGGAAGCTGGCAGGAGGCTTGCAGGATCGTCTCTATTACCTATGAATTTTTCATAATCCACCCTTTTGCTAGCTCGTGTGATCGCAGTGAAAAGGGATTTGAACGCATCGTCTACTTTCTTTATTTGTTGTAATACTTGTGCTTTCGTTATTTTTTCAGCGGTATAGTCGAACTGATCATCATGAATACTGGCACTTGCGTCATGAATACATAAAAAAACAAATAGGACGAGGTTGACAAGAAAAAACACTGTTTCCAAAACAAATTATGCCACCAGCTTTATTTTAAAAGCGCAAAGCATAATATTGTGTTAACGCGCTTAGCTAGGGGCCTCCGATTACAGTAACGAGAGTAAAATGCAGCGCAGCTATTAGACGGTCTATTGTATTTTAAACGGAAGCTCCATTGGTTGAAGATCCTGTTGCCCCTGGGCACCGATATTTTGCAACCCATTTTGTTGATTTTCTAATTCACTTTGCGTTGGAACGCTCATAATGACATATGCCCGCCCACAGGGAAGATGCATAATCTGCTGTTTGTTACTACTATCCGGATCTGGAGACTCGAGTATGTAGTAATCCCGATCTCCCCGCAAAACCAAGGATTGCTTTTGCGATACGGTAATCTCTGCTGGAATAATACCGCTCCCCTTATTTTGGTTAACATGAGGGGTTACGATCGCTTCAGGAGGCGGTGCTACTGATGCAACTGGTTCCTGTAAGGGCTGAGGTTGCGGTTGCGGAGGGCTTTGCTCGGCTGGAGGCATGGCGTTAGTTTGAGGCATTTGCTGCTGCTGTCCGACATTCATCGTTGTCGCTCTTGGTACATTGAAACCGCCATCATCGCTGCCGCCGCCCTGTGCAGGCATATCAAAGTCATCCGCGATCTCCGCTTCGATGTCAAAATCTGGTTCAATATTTAACTCTATATCGGCAAAAGCCGCAAAATTTGCGAAAACAAGCGCAGAAATTTGGCAGAGAAAAAAACGGTAAGTAAAGTTAAAGTATTCCATATAACGAGAAAGTAAACACAGCGTATAGTTTAGCTTCGCTCATTTATTATTAAGAAATCGCTAAATTATTTACTTTTGTTGATCTGTTTTTGTAAATATTATAAAGGGCCCCCAAATTTTGTTCCAAATGCACCATGAATAGCAGGAGTGGTTATGCTGGGATATTCGGAGTAGCTACTTGTTGTGGCAGGCTTTGTGGCAAACTGACCTCCAGTTCTTCGGACCAACCCAAACGAGGATTCGCTAATTTAATACGATGGCCCTAAGCCTGACTGATGGATGCGACCTCTTCGACGGATAAACCCGTGTATGAGCTAATTTTTTCAACAGACAATCCATCCGCTAACATGGCAATAGCGGTTTCTCTCGCTTTCTTTGCT